>NZ_JABXEP010000129.1:0-24177 GCF_013372605.1 Myxococcus sp. AM009 | reverse complement strand
CATCCCGGGGGGGCGGGCGGCGCCATTCCTTTCTCCCCACGCGATGACCTGGTTTTTGCCGCCCGGGACGGGGGGCGCGGTCAGGCTTGATGGCCTGGCCCGACCTTCCGCCGGGTGGCCGGTGCGCGCGAGGCAGACAGCGCCTCATCCCCTCCCACTGGCTGCCTCGCGCGCTTCCGTAAATTCTCGAACGAGGGCGGGGCAGGGCGCTCGCTCCACCGGGCGCCCTGCCTCGCTCGGGGCCTTTGCTTGCCAAGGGCCCGGGTTGGGCGCCATACGAAGGCGCGAAACGGCGGCGAGGCAGGTCAGCCTGCCCGCGTCGCCCGCGACCTTCGTGAGACATGGGACTCCGGTACGACGTCATCGTGGTGGGGCTGGGCCATGCGGGCAGTGAGGCGGCGCTCGCCTGCGCGCGGATGGGCTTGGCCACGTTGGGCCTGACGCTGAAGCGCGAGCGCTCGGCGGTGATGAGCTGCAACCCGGCGGTGGGGGGCACGGCCAAGGGGCACCTGGTGCGAGAGCTGGATGCGCTCGGCGGAGAGATGGGGCGCGCCGCCGACCAGGCCGGCACGCACTTCAAGACGCTGAATGCCTCCAAGGGGCCCGCGGTGCAGGCCTCGCGCCTGCTCTGCGACCGGGACGCCTACGCGGCCGGCATGCAGGCGGTGCTCTTCTCCCAGCCGAACCTCACGGTGCGCGAAGGCGAGGTCGCCGCGCTGGTGGCCGGTGGTGGCCGCATCGAGGGTGTGGTGCTGAAGGACGGCGCGCAGGTGGCGGCCTCCGCGGTGCTGCTCACCACGGGCACCTTCCTCCAGGCGCTGATGCACGTGGGCGAGCAGAAGGAGGTCGGCGGCCGGCTGGGTGACGAGGCGGCGCGCGGGCTGTCGGAGTCGCTGCGCGCGCTGGGCTTCACCCTGGGCCGCTTCAAGACGGGCACGCCGGCGCGGCTGGCGCGCGCGAGCATCGACTGGGACGCGCTGGAGCCGCAGCCGGGGGACACCCGCGCGCGGCCCTTCTCCTGGCGCACGAAAATGGAAGGGGAGGGCGGCATGCCGTTTCCCCGTCAGCCCTCGGTGACGTGCGCGCTCACGGCGACGACGCCGCGCACGCACGCGGTGCTGCGCGACAACCTGCACCGCTCGCCGCTGTACCAGGGCGACATCGTCGGCCGGGGGCCGCGCTACTGCCCGTCGCTGGAGGACAAGGTGGTGCGCTTCGCCTCGCGCGAGAAGCACCAGGTGTTCCTGGAGCCGGAGGGGCCCACGTCGCCGCTGGTGTACCCGGCGGGCCTGTCCACCAGCCTGCCGGCGGACGTGCAGCTCACCTTCCTGCGCACCATTCCGGGCCTGGAGCAGGTGGAGGTGGTCCGCTTCGGCTACGCGGTGGAGTACGACTACGCGCCGCCCACGCAGCTCAAGGCCACGCTGGAGACGAAGGCCATCGCCGGCCTGTACTTCGCGGGGCAGCTCAACGGCACCTCGGGCTACGAGGAGGCGGCCTTCCAGGGCCTGTGGGCCGGCGTCAACGCGGCGCTCCAGGTGAAGGGCGAGCCGCCGCTCCTGCCGGGCCGCGACGAGGCCCACGGCGCGGTGCTGGTGGATGACCTGGTGACCAAGGGCGTGGACGAGCCGTTCCGCATGTTCACCAGCCGCTCCGAGCACCGGCTGAAGCTGCGCGAGGGCAACGCGGACCTGCGGCTGGCCCGTCACGGGCACCGGGTGGGGCTGCTGCCGCGCGAGGCCCTGGAGCGGGCGGAGGCGCGAGGCCGCGCGGTGACGGAGGAGGTGGCGCGGCTGAAGCGCACCGGGCTGGCGGCGCGGCTGCGGCGGCCGGAGCTGACGTACGCGCAGTTGGGCGAGGGCCGCGAGGACTGGCCGGCGCTGTCACCCGACGTCGCCGAGGAGGTGGAGGTCGAGGTGAAGTACGAGGGCTACGTGGCCCAGGCCGCGAGGGCGGCGGCGCGCGAGGCCGAGTCCACGGACCGGTGGCGGATTCCGGAGGGCTACCGCTTCAACGAGGTGCGGGGGCTGAGCGCGGAGGCGGTGGAGAAGCTGACCGCGCATCGGCCCGGGACGGTGGGGCAGGCGCGCCGGATTCCGGGGCTGACGCCCGCCGCGGTGTCGCTGCTGCTGGTGGCGCTCAAGCGCGGAGCCGGGGCACCCACAGTCTGCTCGCGGCCCGAGGACTGATCAAATAAGAGGCTGTGGACAACGTGTGGGAAACTTTTCGGGTGGCTATCTCCTGAATGATTCCAGTGGGTTGTAGGTAGGTTTGACGCGGAGGGCTTGTGGATAACGCGCGGTTCGAGGATCAGCTCGCGGCGGGGTGCCGGGCGCTGGGAGTGACGGTGGCGGCGGACCTGGGGCCGCGGCTCCAGCGGTTGATGAGCGAGCTGTTCAAGTGGAACGCGAAGGTGAACCTCACGGCGATTACGGCGCCGGAGGAGGTGCTGGAGAAGCACTTCCTGGATTCGCTCGCGGTGTTGCCGGAGGTGACGGGCGCGGCGACGTTGCTGGATTTGGGCGCGGGCGCGGGCTTCCCGGGGCTGCCGTTGAAGCTGGCGCTGCCCTCGCTGGGCGTCACGCTGGTGGACACGGTGGGCAAGAAGGCCGCGTTCATCAAGGCCGCGGCGGCGAGCCTGGGGTTGCAAGGCGTGCGCGGTCTGCACGCGCGCGCGGAAGGTGCGCCGGAGACGGAGGGGATTCCGCGCGCCGAGGTGCTGATCGCGCGCGCCTTCATGGACCTGCCGGATTGGCTCGCGCTGGCGCCCGCGTATGTGGAGCCGGGCGGGCGCGTGGTGGCGATGCTCGGCAAGGCGCAGCCGGACGCGGAGCTGGCGGCGCGCGCGGCGGAGCGGCAACTGCGCGTCGTGTCCGCGCGCTCGTACCGGCTGCCGTTCTCCGGCGCCGAGCGCCAGGTGGCGGTGTTCGCGAAGGAGTAGGGGAGGGGAGCGCAGGCCCGTGAGTCATGCCGGGCCTGCGACGGGTGAAGTACCGGGTGTGAGTTCGCTGGACATCCCGGGGAGGGGATGAAACTTCCAGGCGAGCACCACCCCGAGCGCCTCGAACATGCGATTGCCTTTTGCCCCGTCCCACCGTGTTCGCATGCCAGCGCCCTGGAAGATTCTCCTCGGACTCGGTGTGCTCGTGTCGTGCCTGGCCGCCTTCCTGGTGACGCGCACCGCGCTGTTCCTGAGTGAGGCCGTGCGCACCGAAGGCACCGTGAAGATGGTCGTGGTGACGGAGCCCCTGCGTCGGCACTCGAATCGCGACCGCGAAATCACGACGTACCAACCCCATGTCCGCTTCGTCACCCCGAGCGGTGACGAGGCGTGGATCACCGGCATGGCCGGTGACCCGCCCGAGTACGAGCACGGGGAGCTTGTCTCCGTGCTCTATCTGGCGGAGTCCCCCGAGGACAGCCGCATCGACTCGTTCATGGAGCTGTGGCTGGGCGCTCTTGGCGCGGGGGGCGTGGCTGCGCTGCTGCTCATGTTCAGCTTCGCGGCGTGGCGCTTCGGACTCTGAGCGCATTGGGAGGGCTCGCGCTGCGCCAGATGGGGTGGGCGCGAGCCGGGGCCCTCGTTAGGTTTCACGGCGGAGGTGCCACGCGTGAAGCCGCTTCCGACGGACCGTCCGCGCGTCTGGTTGTTCGAGCGTCACGCGCACGCTGCCACGTTGAAGGCCTCGCGCTCCCGCTTCGAGCGCCAGTGGGGCCCGCCGCACCGGGTGGTGCCTCACGATGAGGGCCGCTTCCAGGAGGCGCACTGGGGTTGGCGCAGTGAGTGTGGGCTCGAGCTGGTGGTCGTCTCGATGCGAGAGGCCGACCGGTTCCATGTGTTCATCGAGCCCATGGAGGTCGACCACGCCCTGGCCCACCTGGGGTTGAAGGACGAGGTCGTGGAGTGGCGAGCGGACGAGGGGCTGCGCATTCCGCGTGAAGGCTGGGTTCTCACGCGCATGGATGAGACGGGCAATCGCTACGACGTCGCGCAGTCGCCCGAGCGCGCGCATGTGGCGTGCTTCGCGCGCATCCTCGAAGCGCGTGGGCACAAGCAGTCGTACTCCGTGGAGCTCCGCGGACCGCCGGCCCATGAGGACGCCGCGTTGAAGGTCTGGGCCGTCATCCGTCAGGATGAATACGGCAATCGCGCGGAGGTGGCCCGGCTTGAGTGTGAGCAGGGGGCTCGCGCCTTCGCCGAGGTCTACGAGGCGGACCCCCGGCACAAGCAGACGTACTTCGTGGAGCCCGTGGCTCCACGTTCCTGAGTTGGTTCCGCGGGTGCGTGGTGGGCGTGTCGAACGGGATGCGCGCACCTCGCGCCATGCAGGCTGGCGAGCGGTTGGAGGGTGCCTCGGGAGCATCGTTGGGGACCTGCGGCGCACGGTGACCGCGGCATGCGGGAGGACGAGCGGTTGGATGATGCGCCAGCACGGCCGCGTCACGGGTTGCCGAGGTCCCTGTCGAGGCGCGGGCTGGTGGTTGAGTGCTGCGTGAGCAGGGGCTGCGCTCGTCCTCCGGCCAGGCATCACAACGCTCGTGCTGTCGGATGTACGGAGTCCGTGCGGCAGTGGGGCTGCTTGCTGAACGCTGCATCCGTGCTCCCTCCCGGTGCTCGGGACAGTCGCGCAGCGGGCGCGAGCGAACGTCGCAACACGGCGCCTCGGGCTGCTTGAGGCACGTCGGGATGGGGTGACGACGAAGTGCATCCTCGACGGGTTTCGTTCACACGTGGCTGCGCGTCCGTCCTGTGTGGAGCGGTCCGCCTCCGAGCGCTTTCGAGGCATTCGGATGAATGGGGATGCAGCGCATGGCCGGCTCGGCGATGCCGTCTCGTTGGGGCGCGAGGTCGCCCCGGCCGCGCGCAGTTGGAGGCGCGAGAGCGACCGGGATGGAGCTTCGCGTCCGGCCTCTTCGTGCGCGGTGCTGCGCGAGGGTCAGTCACCTTTGGGTTCGGTGGGCGCCACGGTTCGTGTTCCTGAGGCCCTCCAAGTCGGGCTGCGTGTTGGTGCCTGACGTCGCTGTTCGCGGGACCTTTGGCTCAGGCAGATGCGAGCGGTGATTCGTGATGGCCGCACCGCTTCGCGCAGGGCGTTCATCCGGTCAGTGCCTCATGCGGACCGTGGTGGTCACCGGGTTCGGCATGGAAGCGCTCCGTGCGTCGCGACGCGCGAGCGGTCGCATCGGCATGAGCGGACGCGTGCTTGTTCTGGACGAACGGCATGTTGATGGAAGCGGGCGTCGAGCGTGGCTTCGCGGTGGATGCGCGGAGCGAGACCCGCGCGCCGACGTGGATGCGCCGTGGAGGTGATGACCGGACCGCCGCGGAGGCGTGCACTGCATGTGACGGGCGGATGTCGTTCGCTCACGCGACTGGCCCAGGTCCCCGTTCCACGTGGAACGGGACGCTCGGCATGCGCATGCGTCGTGGTGGAAGAGCGCGTCTGGCCGCGCCCGGAGCAGCGAGTGCTCCAGGCGGGCGGAGCGTGGGTGACGGCCGTCAGGTGTTCGCGGACTCCGCCTGCGTGCGCAGGTCCTCGCGGTGAACGGCAGCGGATGACTTCGTCTTCGGCCTGGCGCTCGTTCCACATGGAACCGGGAGCGCCTCGCCTCGGGAAGAGGTCGTCGGCCGTTCGCGTACGCACCTGGGTTCCCGCACCACTCAATCGGAGCGTGGGGCGCCGCGAGCACATGGCTTCGATGAGCGCTCATCCTCTTGGGCCGGGCTGTTCCACGTGGAACGGGAAGGTGGGAAGCGCGGGCCGTCGCGCGACCGGAGTGGCTTGCTCATGCGCGGTGCCACCGTCGTTCTCCGTTGAGCAAGGAGGAGCGAACGCAGGGGCGCGTTGAACGGGCGCGACGCGCTCATGCGCGGGCCCAGGCTGCTTCACGTTGAGCGGGGAGGGTGAGCACGGGAGACAGGTGGAGCGGAGGCGGCGCGGTGCGAGTTCCTTCAGCGTGCCTGGTGAAGAAGGAGCGAGCGCGTGGCCACGTTGGGCGAGCACGGTGGGTTCATGCGCAGCCCTCACCGTTCCACGTGGAACAGGAAGGGAGGCGCGGGTGCGTGGCCGCGCTGAGTGAGTGCGGCTTGTCCGTGCGCGATGCGCTCCGTGGTTCCACGTGGAACAGGAAGGAGGCGCTGGTGCGTGGCCTCGCTGAGTGGGTGCGGCTTGTCCGTGCGCGATGCGCTCCGTGGTTCCACGTGGAACAGGAGGGGAGGCGCTGGTGCGTGGCTGGGTTGAACGGGTGCAATTCGTTCGCTCGCGATGGCCTCCGTGGTTCCACGTGGAACAGGAGGAGGGCGAAAGCGAGTGGCCTTCCTAAACGAGTCGGCTCGGTCGCGCGGTGCCATCCACTGTTCCATGCGGAGCAGGAGGAGGCGTTGGTGCGTGGCTGGGTTGAACGGTGCGGCTTGCCCATGCGCGGTGCCATCGCCGTTCACGTGGTGCGGGAGCCGTGGGTACGCGCAGGGGTCTGCTGCGTGCGCAGCTCAGCGGCCTGTCCGTTCCACGTGGCGCAACGAGATGGCGTGGACTCGTCGACCCGAACACATGGCTGGGATGAGCGAGTGCCGGAGGTTCCCACGCGGAGCCGGTGCTCGTTCCACGTGGAACATGGCCGGGCTGTGAGCACGTCGTGGTGGAGAACCGGCGCTGTTCGCTCAGGTGCTCACGCCATCCTCCGCTCATGTGGAACACGAGGTCAGGAGCGAGTGGCCGCCGTGCGCCAGGCGGCGTGGACATGCGCGGCGCTCGCTGCCCGTTCCACGTGGAACATGAAACGGCGAGCTTGAGGATGATGCGCGAGCGCCTGCTCCCACGCGTCCCCAGCTCGCGGCCTGTTCCACGTGGAACGCCGGAGTGATGGGAGTGTCGGCGGGTTGAGCGCAGCGGGCGCGCTCGAGCGCGTCCTAGGTTCCACGTGGAACATGCGGACGACAGGAGCTCGCCCTGCATGGTGGTTGAGCCTGCTCGCGTGCGCTGCTTCGAGCCGTTCCACGTGGAACACGGGTGGCCGCATGGGCATGCCAACACGGCGGTTGAGCGTGCTCGTGCTGAGGACCTCGCTCGTCACGTGCTCCAGGTGGAGCTTGGCTCCGAACGCTCGCGCCATGAAGGCGCTTGGGCCTGCGGCGGGCCCGGTGGCTTGTTCCACGTGGAACGTGACGGCGGCACGTAAGCCCCCAGGCTGGTGCCACGCCGGGGAACATCCGCCATCGCCTTGTTTCACCTTCCGGATGGAGCGGCTCGCGCACCGGTCCACACGGGATGCGGGCGCCGAGTGGGCATGACGATGCGGCAGTTGAGTGGGCCCCTGGTCATGTCCAGGCCACCTCGCTTGTTCCACGTGGAACGCGAACACGGTGCCCGAGTTGATGCGTGTTCGCGGCGCCTCGCCAGTTCCACGTGGAACACGGACTCCGCTCCCTCAGGCGGGCCGTCGCGGCGTGTCCGCGAGTTCGCGAACGCCTGTTCCACGTGGAACGCGAACGCGGCTTCATCAGGGGCCGCCGCGGCGAGTTCGCGAACGCCTGTTCCACGTGGAACGGAGCAGCGGCGCTTGTTGGTACGTCGCGGTGGAAGGAGCCGCCGCGCCGCATGCGTACTTCGCGGAGTTGGTGCCTACAGGGAAGGAAGAGACTCGCCCGGGGTGGCGCGTCTCGGTGGCTGGAGCCGCCGTGCCTCATGCGTGCGTCGCGGAGTTGGTGCTTACAGGGGAGGAAGAGACCTCGCCCGGGGTGGCGCGCCGCGGTGAGAGGCGCCGCCGCGCGCATGCGTGCTTGGCGGGGGCAGTGATGAAGGTGGATGCCTCCTGGGCGCCGCATCGTTTCGCGTCAGCGGAGTGCTCAGCGTGAGTACGTGCGCCTGATGAGATGATGCGCGCGACTCCACGAAGTGGCGGTGAACGCTCCACCGCGGGCCGCTCAGGCATTGCCCCTCGTAGAAGGCGATGGGGGAGGGCGCAGGCTCGTACTCGCCGCAGAAGCGTCCGCCGACTCCTGCTTCGCGTCCATGTCGCGCGGCGCTCACGCCGCAGTCACGGGTGCGTGCTCCGCCATGCGCTCATCGGGCGCGGTCATGAAGGGGAGGCCGCTGCTCATCCAGCACGCAGCGCCAGTTCCACGTGGAACGCGTGGCGAGCTTCGCGTGCATCGGGGCTCCGCATGCGTCCGCCCATCGGGCCGTCCGCGGCGTGGGCCGGTTTGAGGCGCTCACTTCTGATGGAGTGGAGGATGAGGCGCGGCGGCGCGCACGGCCGCATCGCCGGTCCGACGGCGCGCCGTGCCAGCATGCGCCGCGCGGTGAGGCGCCCGTTCAGGGGGCGCAGGTGCCGCCGAGCCGCTGCCCCCCATTGCGCGTCCCCGTTCTCCGCACCTGCCTGGGGCGTCGCGCACCTTCCATGCGGATCCGGCGCAGGTGAAGAAACACCGGGGTGCGCCGCCTGCTCAAGCGCCCCATCGACCTGAAGCCCAGGCGCGAGCGCCGCGCACGCGGCGAAGCTCGCGACAGGGCAGGGACACGACGCGCCTCATCAAGGCGCGGTCCGTCCGAGCGTGCGTCCCGGCCCGACTCAGGTGCGTGTTGCCGGGACGCATGCGGCGCGCTCACGCCAAGCGACTCCGAGGGAACGCGCGCGTGTACGCCATGGCGCACCCCTTGCTCTTGCGCGGAAGCGGTCCCAGCGCCCGCCGCCTCCGGCGGGCGCGGGCCTCCCTTTCACCCAGGAGTCAACATCATGAGACCCATGTATCAATACGGCGCGGCCGACGTTCGCTACGGCCAGTCCATCCAGCTCGGGGGGAACTGCCCGCTCGACCTGAGTGGCACCGCGTCCTACGCCATCGGCTTCTGGCTGCGCCCGCGCGCTCCAGCCTATGACGGCAAGCTGCTGGAGTCCGGCTCGAGCTGGTCCCTGGGCCTGCACGGCCTGAAGCTGACGTTCTGCCTCCCGGGCATGTCGCCGCATCAGGTCTCGGAAATCGAACTGCGGCCCGACGAGTGGCAGTACGTCCTCATCAACTTCGAGTCGACCGGCACCCGCGCTGGCAACTACACGGTGTACGTGGACGGCACGACCCTCATCGAAGGGAGCCAGTCCAACATCACCGGCAGCACGTCACCGTTCGTGCTGGGCGCGTCCTGCGACGCGCAGTTCTACAACGTCGCCTTCTGGTCCGCCGCGCGGTCGGGCGACGCGCTCAAGCCGGTGTGGGACGTCCCACAGCCGGACCCGACGCTCGCCGCCTGTTACAGCTTCAGCGACGGCTCCAGCACGGATGTCTCCGGCCACAACCTGGGACAGGCGAGCCTGGAGCACGGCGCGCAGGTGGTGATGCTGGCGCCGTCGCTGCGGCTGGTGAACGGCGCGGCGCAGCCCTCACCCCGCGACAACCTCACGATGTCGGCGAACGGCGGCCCCTTCAGCGTGCAGGCGTGGTTCCACCTCGACGCGCCGTCTCCGTACCAGTCCGAAACGCATACCCTGTTCGCGTGCCTGGACAGCGTCAGCAACAAGGGCTTCACGCTGGGCATGCAGTGGGACGGCACCGGGTACAACGTCCACACCACCGGATACGTCGCGGACGGCGGCTGGCGGGGCTGGGGACACACGTCGCAGTTGCCTCCCGGCGAGTGGCACCACCTGGCGGCCAGCTATGACGGCAGTGCGCTGACCATCTATCTGGACGGCGAGGTCAGCCTGAACATCCCTGGCGTCGTCCAGCCCACGCTGTCGCAGCCCGTCTGGCTCTTCGGCGCCCAGCCCAAGTCCAATGTCGCCGGCGGGGCCGCCTACGACTTCCAAGGTCATGTCCAGGCGGCGGGGCTCTGGTCCCGCGCGCTCAGCGCCAGCGAGGTGCAGCAGTACATGTCGCGGGACCCCAGCGACGTCGACGGCTGCGTGGCGTACTACGCCTGGAACGGCACCGTCCTGGGCAACCAGGTGACCGGCTACCCGGCGCTGTTCCAGAACACAGTCACCCCCAGCATCGTCGTCACGCCGCCGTCGGCCTCCACGCCGCCCCCGGGCTCGGACACCACGACGCAGCAGTTGGCGAAGGCCGACCCGCCGTTGCCCTCCGCCCAGCTGCTCTTCGCGGAGCCGGTGGCCTTCCCCGACCAGAAATTGCTGACGCAGGACCAGGCGCGGAACGTCCTCGCCTCGCTGGAGCCCCTGCTGGCCACGCTCCCCGAGTCGACCCGTGAGCGGATGCGGTCGCTCTCCCGGGACAACCTGTACCAGGGGCTGGCGCGGGTGGGCGGCCCCGGCGGCGCGCCCGTGGGCGCCTTCACCGGCCAGGTGGAAGGCAACCACTTCGTCTATTACCACCACACCGCGCGGGGCAAGGTGGAGGCCGGCCGGATGGAGCTGAGCGTCAACACCGAGTGCGTCGGGTGGATTGTCTCCGTCGCGGCGACCGGCTTCTCCATGCTGCTGTCGGCGTTCGGCGTGGGCTTCGCGGGTGCGAAGCTCATCTCCCCCATCCAGAAGGCCGTCACGGAGAGCACCGTGTTGCTCAACACGGTGAAGAGCGTGGCGGAGAGCTCCGTCCGGGATGCCGACAGCATCATCCGAATCATCAAGGCGTTCTACACGGCGGGGACCTTGGGGAAGATCTTCGGCGCCGTGCTGACGGGGAGCTGGTTCACCATCGCCGCCAACTGCGCCATGCTCATGTTGCAGGTCGCCGCGCTGTGGGCGACGGGCGGCGCCTACGTGGCCATCGTGATGCTCCAGCTCGTGGCCAACTTCGCGCTCTTCCTCTACGTGCTCGACCACAAGCCCGCCGGCTGCTGAGGTCCGTACCGCAGCTCCGCGTCCCGGGGCTCCCGCTCTCGTGGGAGCCCCGGGCGCGGTGAACGGCGCGCCCACGAGACGCTCCTGTCCGTGAGGCGCGTCGGGCGAGCACGGCGCCCGCGCGCGGACACCGCGGAGCCACGCCGGCTCCGCGCGAAGTCCACCGCCGCCGACCCCCTGAAAACTGGCCCAAAGGTCCGAGAGTGCTCCGCGTCGGCCGTGCCGAGAGCATCCCCATCCGCCCGGATTCCCGCTCGCCCGGCTGCTGGCACGCCACCCGCGCGCCCCCGAAGCGGTTCCACGGGGAACAAGCCGCCAGGCGCGTTCACCCTGCAGCGTCACGAGCCAGGCCCAGGCACCGAGACCCACGAGCCCGCGGCGCTGGCCGCATCATTATATAGGGGACTGACGCTGGCACCCCGGCGCGCCGCCTCCTTATATAAGGAGGCACACCCGGCCAGACGCCAGGCTCCTTCCGGGGACCCGCCACCGGCCTCGGGCCGCGTAACCCCGTGAAGAGAGCAAGGGAGCAAGGCTCGCCGTGAATTTGATCCGGTACCAAACCGCGTGCTAGCAGCGTGGATCAGCGCGCAACCGTGCACTGCATCACGCACGGGCCCTGGCCAACGGCCGGGGAGAGAGAGGATGGGCCACCGTGGGTCGTATCATCTGCATCTCCAACCAGAAGGGCGGCGTCGGGAAGACCACCACCGCCATCAACCTCGCCGCGAGCCTGGCCTCCGCGGAGCGCCGCACGCTGCTGGTGGACATGGACCCGCAGGGCAACGCGGGCAGTGGCCTGGGAATCAAGCAGGACAACATCACCGGCACCATCTACGAAGCGCTGCTCAATGACCGGCCCATCCAGGAGCTGCTCCACCCCACGGAGCTGCGCTACCTCCAGGTGGTGCCCGCCACGCCGGACCTCACCGGCGCCGAGGTCGAGCTCGTCAACCAGGACAACCGCGAGTTCCGCCTCCGCGACGCCCTGCGCCCGCTGGCCCCCGAATACGACTACATCATCATCGACTGTCCGCCGTCGCTCGGCCTGCTGACGCTCAACGCGCTGGCCGCCGCGGACTCCGTCCTCATCCCGCTCCAGTGCGAGTACTACGCGCTGGAGGGCCTCTCCCAGCTCACGCACACCATCGACCTGGTGAAGCAGGGCCTCAACCCGGACCTGAAGATGGAGGGCATCCTCCTCACCATGTTCGACTCGCGGGCCAACATCGCCCACCAGGTCGTCGAGGAGGTGCGCGGGTACTTCAAGAAGCAGGTGTTCGAGGTCATCGTGCCGCGCAACGTGCGCCTGTCGGAGTGCCCCTCGTTCGGCAAGCCCATCATCCTGTACGACATCAAGTCGAAGGGCTGTGAGAGCTACCTCGCGCTGGGCCGTGAGCTGATGAAGCGGGACACCCCCAAGAGCCCTCGCAGGCGCGTGGCTTGAGCCGCGCCCTGGCTGGAGTCACGACGTGGTGAAAGCAGACATGCAGAAGCGGGCCCTGGGGCGTGGGCTGTCCGCCCTCATCCCCCAGGCGGGCGCCACCGGGTCCGGCAAGGGCGAGCAGGCCCCGAAGGCCGGCGTCCTCAAGCTCCCCATCGAGTCCATCCACCGCGACAAGGACCAGCCGCGCCGCTACTTCGACGAGGAGAAGCTCAAGGAGCTCACCGAGTCCATCAAGGCGCAGGGGGTGCTCCAGCCCATCCTCGTCCGCAAGGCCAGTGACGGCTACCGCATCATCGCGGGCGAGCGCCGCTGGCGCGCGTCCCAGGCCGCCGGCCTCAAGGAAGTGCCCGCCATCGTCCGGGACGTGACGGAGGTCCAGGCCTTCGAGCTGGCGCTGGTGGAGAACCTCCAGCGCTCGGACCTCAACCCCATTGAAGAGGCGGAGGGCTACAAGCGCCTGGTGGAGGAGTTCAAGCTCACGCAGGAGCAGGTCAGCGTGCGCGTGGGCAAGGAGCGCTCCACGGTGGCCAACGCCCTGCGCCTGCTGGCGCTGCCCGCGGACGTCAAGGGCATGGTGGCGGACGGCTCGCTCAGCATGGGCCACGCGCGCGCGCTGCTGGGCGTGCCCCGGCTGCCGGAGCTGCAGAACCTGGCCCGGCAAGTCGCGGAGAAGAAGCTCTCCGTGCGTGACACGGAGCGGCTGGTCCAGCAGAGTCGCCCCAGCGGGAAGAAGGACGCGGGCAAGGCGGCACCGAAGCAGAGCCCGCAGGTGAAGGCACTGGTGGAGGAGCTTCAGCGGCGACTGGGTACCAAGGTCCGGCTCACCGAACGAAGCCCCGGAAAGGGCACCATCGAGGTGGACTTCTTCTCGTACGATGACCTCGACCGGCTCTTGAAGCTTCTCAGGAAGGAGTAGGACGTGGCGCTCCTTGGCGGGAAAAAAGACGAAGCATCCAGCAAGCCTCTGTTCAGGCGGGAGGAGGAATCCGTGTCGCAGCGTTCTGGTGAGGTCCACACGCTCCTGGGCAAGGGGAGCGAGTTCGAAGGGAAGCTGACCTTCGAAGGGCAGGTCCGTATCGACGGCAAGTTCCAGGGGCAGATCATCACCAAGGACGTGCTCGTCATTGGGGATGGCGCCAAGGTCCAGGCCGAAATCCAGGCTGGCACCGTCATCATCAACGGCCAGGTCGAAGGCAACGTGAAGGCGACGCAGATCATCGAGCTCAAGACGCCCGGCCGCGTGAAGGGCAACCTGGAGACGCCGTCGCTGTCCATGGACCGCGGCGTCATCTTCGAGGGCTCGCTGAAGATGGAGAACCTGGGCACCACCGGCGCCCGGCCGCCTCCGCCTCCGGGTGGCGAGAAGAAGTAGGCGTGCGTTCCTGGAAGCACATGGCGCCAGCGTCACTGCTGGCGCTCTCCCTCCTGGGCGGCTGCAAGGGCTGTGGCCAGGAGGATGCTGCTTCCGGCACCGGAGAGGATGACGGCCGTTCGTCCTCCATCCGCTCCGGTGTGAAGGTGCCGCTGCCGGACGGCTGGTCCGCGCTGGTGGCGCCGGATGAGAGCTTCCAGGCGGGCCCGCCCGGCCAGCCCGTGCTGCGAGTGGACCTGCGGCGGGGGGAAGGCGAGCAGCTGCCCTCCGTGGACACCCTGGCCACCCGCGTCCGCGAGGAGCTGAAGGACTTCGAGCTCTCGCTGGACCAGGAAGAAGAGACGGAGCGCTACTCGCTGCTGCGCATCACCCTGGCGCCCAGGCTGGCGGATGGGGGCGTGGGCCAGGAGGCCCCCGGCTTCTTCGGCGCGCGGCGCGTGGGCAACGACTTGTTCCTCTGTGCCAGCCTGCCGGGCGCGTCCGCCGAGGACGTGCTGCGGGCCACCGACGCCTGCCGCGAAATCCAGGTCCAGGGCGCCCTGCCGTAGCGAGCCGCACCGCGCGTCCAAGGCCCTCACACGTCGAGGCAGGTGGAAGTGTCACCTCCTGGCCGCGCCGAGGCAGGCGAGCAGCCGTGCGTTACCGGCTCGTGAACATCCGGCGCGGCTCGGGTGTCCCAACGTTATGCATTTCAGGGTGCATTTCCGTGCACACCACGCCGGCATTGACGCCTGGGGACTTTCCCTGGCCGTCACGAATCTTTAACCTCACCCTCCCGGACTGCGTTGGGTGCTCGCCTCGGACCCATCCAGGACCTCCACGCAGTGCCCTCGCAAGGAGTCCCCGCATGTCGTTCTCCGGAATGCTCCCCCTCCAGCTCGCTGCCGTGGACATCGCACCCGTCGGAGAGCAGCTGATCGCCGTGGGCGGCCTCGTGGTCGCCGGGCTGGGGGCGCTCTGGGCCGCCTGGACGCGGCCGGCCCCGGTGCCGGTGCCCATCCCCGTGCGCGGCGGCTCGCCGCGCCGCAACCCGCGCCGCTGAAGCACCGCGAAGGGCGCGAAGGCGGGGTGAGTCCCCGCCCTTGCGCCCCTGAAAGCAGCACCCCGCCTCAGCGCTTGAAGGCCAGGGAGAGGGCGAAGTCGCCCGCGGCGTCCGTCCACCACTCGGCCAGCGTGAGCCCCGCGGCGGAGAGCTCGGAGGCCACCTGCCGCTGGTGGAACTTGCAGCTCACCTCCGTGCGCAGCACCTCCCCTTCGGCGAAGTCCACCTCCTTGCGCAGCGTGGACAGCCGCACCGTCTGCGCGCGCCGGGACACCAGGCGCATCTCAATCCAGGCGTTCTTCTCATCGAAGGGCGCGAAGTGCTCGAAGGCCTCCGGGTCGAAGTCTCCGCCCAGCTCGCGGTTGAGCACCTTGAGCACGTTGCGGTTGAACTCGGCCGTCACGCCCGCGCTGTCGTTGTAGGCGGCGTACAGCCGCTCGCGGTCCTTGATGAGGTCGGTGCCCAGGAGCAGCCCGTCTCCCGGCTTCAGCCCGGCGGAGAGCTGCCGCAGGAAGAGCGCGCGCTGCGCCGGCTTCAGGTTGCCGATGGTGCCGCCCAGGAAGGCCACCAGCCGCCGGCCGCCGCTGGGAATCTGGCCCAGGTGCCGCTCGAAGTCCCCCACCACCGCGTGCACGGTGATGCCAGGGTACTCGCGCGCCAGGCCCGCCGCCGCGCGCCGCAGGAAGGCCTCGCTCACGTCGAAGGGGACGAAGCGCGCCAGCTGGCCCGCGGCCTCCAGCGCGTCCAGCAAGAGGCGCGTCTTCTCGCTGGTGCCGCTGCCCAGCTCGATGAGCGTGTCCGCGCCGCTCAAGCGGGCGACGTCCCCGGCGTGGGCCAGCAGGATTTCCCGCTCGCGCCGCGTCGGGTAGTACTCCGGCAGCCGGGTGATGTCGTCGAACAGCTGGCTGCCGCGCTCGTCGTAGAGCCACTTGGGGGACAGCTCCTTGGGCGCGCCGCACAGCCCCTGGAGCGCCTCTTCCCGCAGGGCGCGCTTCGCGTCGCCCGGCTTCACGTAGACGTCCACCTGGACTCCTGGCGTGTGCTGCGCGTCTTCACCCGGAGTCGCCACCGTCGGTACCGTTGTTACCCGCATCGCCTCACCTCACCTCACGTTCCGTGCACAGCGGAAGCCGGCGAAAATCTGCCGGCGGTTGGGGAAGTCCCAATTGCGAAAGCCGTTGCGCACCGCGACCGGTGCGCTGGCCCACGCGCCTCCCCGGAGGACCTTGTAGGACTCGCCGAAGAACACCTCGGAGTACTCGGGGTAGGGGAAGGCGCTGAAGCCCGCGTACGGGCGGAAGTCACTCGCGGTCCATTCCCACACGTCGCCCAGCAGTCCCCAGACGCCGTCCTGGCTGACGCCCTGGGGGTAGCTGCCCACCGGCGCCGGGCCCCAGGTGCTCCCGTCCAGGTTGGCGTGCGCGCGGGTGGGCGGCGTGTCGCCCCAGGGGTATTCGCGGGGGCGGCCGTCACTGCCGCGCGCGGCCTTCTCCCACTCGGCCTCGGTGGGCAGCCGCTTGCCGGCCCAGCGCGCGTAGGCGTCCGCCTCGTACCAGCACACGTGCTGCACCGGCTCGTCCCTGGGCAGCGGCTCCACCTGGCCGAAGCGCCGCCGCAGCCACGCGTGGCCGCCCTGGGGAAGCCAGAAGCCCGGGTGCTTCAGCCCCTCTGCCTGGACGACCTCCCAGCCCTTGGGGTGCCACCAGCGCGCGTCCTCGTAGCCACCCGCCTCCACGAAGACGAGGTAGTCGCCGTGGGTGACGGGGTGCGCGTCCATCAGGAACGGGGCGACGTGCTGGGAGAACGCGGGCCGCTCGTTGTCGTAGGCCCAGGGGGACGTGCTGCCCAGCCGCACCTCGCCGCCTGGGATGAAGACCTCTGCTCGCGGCACGGCGCCGGGCCGGGGCCGCGGGCGCGCCGAGGGCACGGGGTACTCCGGCGACGTCATGAGCTGCAGCGTGGCGGCCAGCGTCTCCGCGTGCTGCTGCTCATGCTGCGCCACCATGCCGAAGACGTAGCCGCCCGCCAGCAGCGGCGCGGTGCTGTCCTGGGGCAGCCGGCCCAGGTGCTCGCGCACCGCTTCACGCACGCGCCGCGCATAGGCGAAGGCGGCCTCGGGCGGCAGCAGCGGCAGCTCGGCGCGCGTGGAGCGCGGGTGCCGGAAGGCGTCATAGATGGCGTCGAACGCCGGGTCGGTGATGGCCGGCGCCCCCAGCGCCCGCAGCAGCCACTGCTCCTCGTAGTTGGCCACATGCGCCACGTCCCAGATGAGCGGCGACATGAGGGGCGAGTGCTGACGGCGCAGCGCGTCCTCGGGCATCCCGCCGAGCATCGCCAGCACGCGCGCGCGCGCCGTCTCCAGCTCGGTCCAGGCACGGGACTTCCAGGGTGGATGGGGCCCGCCTTCCTCTCGCGGGCGACGCCGTTCCTCGGCCATATGGAACATCACCCGTCCAAGGTAGGGAGGCGCCCGGCGCGGAGGTAAGCCCCCGCCCCACCGGCGCCCGAGCGGCTCGTAAAGGACCGCACGTTGCCCGTGCGCCCCCAACGCCTTGTCTCTACGCCGGGTGTAAATCCTCGTCCCGCGACCAAACGTGAAATCCGCAGTGAAGGTTGAAGCTCAAACACTATACCCATCCGCGCGCGGATCCACTCAGGGCGCGCTGGAGACGCGGGCAAGTCCGAGCAGGGTGAGCGTGCGTGAGCGTTCGTCCCACGCGTACTCCAGCTCCAGCCCGTGCTGCGGCACGACGTGCCGCGCCACCAGGCCGTCGGTGGACTCGGGGGGGCGCAGGGTCGGGTCTCCCAGCCGCTCCAGCACCTGCTGCAGTGCGTGGAACGTCTCCGCCGTCATGCGGCCCACCTCGCGCCACGCTTGTGGCGCGTAATGCACGCGGTGAGGGCCCTGTCGTTGGCGGAGCTGCGGCATGTCCCGGTGACCTTCGTCCTTTCCGGGATGGTTCGTATGCCAACGGCGTGCCCACACCCGGCGCTTGGATTTTCAACAAGCTGGGCAGGTGCCCGGCGACCCGTGCTGCAGGAGTTACAGGCGGGCGACTGTGGAGGCGGAAGAAAGGACAGGCTCGAAGTCCCGGGAGTCACGGGGCGACGGCCTCCCGGGGCCGCCCGGCCAGGGCCCATCCAGGGGTGCGTGACGCGAATGCCGCGGCGGTGAGGCGCGCCTTGGAAATGCGAGGCCGGCCCGGTGGCCTGCCGGGGAGGCGGCGTCGCGGGCCCCTGGCGCGTCCTGGCTGCCCGCCTGCGGCCGGCATGCCCAGGTTGAACGCAGGGCCGAGCATGCGGCGGCCTCTGGCAAGGAGGAAGGATGGCTCGGCGGAGGTACACTCCCTGGTCCGCCACCAACGGCCTGCTCTTTGGCATGGCCGCGGGCGTGGTGCTGGCGTTGGCGGAGGTGGTGCTGGCGGTGGCGTCGGGGGACCCCCCGATGCGGCCGGTGCGCATGTCCGCGGGGGTGCTCCTGGGGCCGCGGGCCTTCACGGCCGCGGTCTCCAACAGCACGGCCCTGCTGCTGGGCGTGGGCGTCCACCTGGTGATTTCCGCGGGGGTGGGGCTCTTCTACTCCGTGCTGGATGCGTTCCTGCCGCCGGACGGGCGCAGCCGCTGGGAGTTCCAGGCCGCGGTGGGGATGCTCTACGGCATCTTCGTGTGGCTGGTGAACTTCCAGTTCATCGGGCGTGGCTCCTATCCCTGGTTCCTGGACGTGCCGCAGT
Organism: Myxococcus sp. AM009; assembly: GCF_013372605.1. NCBI lineage: Bacteria > Pseudomonadati > Myxococcota > Myxococcia > Myxococcales > Myxococcaceae > Myxococcus > Myxococcus sp. AM009. The sequence goes on along the minus strand of NZ_JABXEP010000129.1, from coordinate 5,788 downwards.
TCCCCCAGATTGTGATGCATGCCTTCTTCCTGGGACTGCCGCTGGCGTCGCTGTTCACCGCCGCGGAGCGGCGTCGGCTGCTGCTGGATGCGGCGGAGAGCACCCCCGCCGGCTGAGGCGCGCGAGCGCTTTGAAAAAACGCGGAAGGTATGGTGAAAGTACCCGACCTTGAGGGTTAGCTGGGCCTGCCCTCCTTCCGTGGACTGACACACGTATGGACACAGAGCTGGCGAGCATGCTGGGGGCCGCGTCGAGAGCCGCCCGGGTGCGGATGGGGCTGACGCAGGCGGATGTCGCCGACCGCATCGGCATGGCGTCGGAGGTGTACGGGCGGCTGGAGCGCGGCCACATGCTGCCCAGCGTCCAGAACCTGCGCCGGCTGTGCATGGTGCTGAACGTGCCGCCCCATGAGCTGCTGGGCCTGGGTGAGGGCTTCACCGCCCCGCCGCCGGTGAAGGAGAAGGCCGCCGCGAAGCACCGCGAGGACGACACGCCGGAGATGCGGCGGCTGATGCGCAACCTGCGAAAGCTGACGTCGGTGCAGTTGAAGCTGATGAACCTGGTCGCCTCGGCGATGCACCACAAGAAGAAGTAGGCTACGGCGGGTTGCGCGTGGCGAAGGGGAACGTCTGGATGGCGAAGTTCCCCGCCGGGTCATCCATCCACACCTCCACGGTGTGCTCGCCGTCCACCAACTCGCGCGTGTCCAGCGCCGCCGTCCAGGTGCCGTCCGGCTGGAGCGTGGCGGCCCGGATGCCGGAGCCATCCCGCGTGAAGGCCACCCACCGCACGCCGCTCACCGCGTCCGTCACCCGCGCGGTGAGGTGCACCACCCCGCTGTACGTCTGCCCCGGCACTGGCAGCAGCAGCGCGGCCTGGGGCGCGGCGTCGTCGTAGCGCACCGTGCGCGACAGCGTGGTGCGCAGGCCCGTCTCGCTGGTGACGTCGATGGTGAAGGCGTTGTCCCCGGGCACCAGGTCCAGCGTCGCCTGCACGCCGCCGCCGCCGCGGGGCAGCGTGTACGTGCGCCCCGTGGACAGCGTCACCGTGGTGGCGGACGCGGAGTACACACCAATGTCATAGGGCAGCGCGTCCCCCGGCTGCGGCCCGACGAGCCACCCGTCCGGCAGGCCCGTGGACACCCACGGCGCCTCCGCGTCCACCCACACCGTCAGCATCCGCTCCGTGACGTGGCCCACCGAGTCCGTGGCCCGCACCAAAATGAGGTTCTCCCCCGGCCACAGGTCCACCCGGTGCGTCACGTCTCCGCCGCCCGCGGGCACGTCCGTCACCTGCACCCAGTTGGTCTCCACGCGCACCGGGGACCAGTCACGCACCACCATCCGCACGTCCACGCTGTAGGCCGCCATGGCCTCGCCGGGGGCAGGGGAGAGGAAGGTGAGCTCCGGCGCGGTGTTGTCCACCATGACCACGGCCTCCTCGCTGGCGAGGCCGCCGAACGAGTCCGTGGCCACCAGCCGGATGACGTTGGGCCCGTCCACCAGCGGCAGCACCGTGTCCACGTAGCCGCCGCTGGGGTCGGGGGCCACCGGGTGGCTGACGCCCTGGATGACGAAGGTGGCCGAGTCGATTTCCGCGCCCGCCGCCAGCGGGGTGACGAAGCCGCACACCTCCAGCGTCAGCGCGTCCGTGAAGCCCGGCAGGCCGCACAGCGTCACCGACGGCGCGGGGAAGGGGGAGGGGTGCACCTCCACGGAGAAGGACGCGGCGCTGCCCAGCCGGTTCTCCCGCGCGGGCGAAAGCGTCACGCCGGAGTACACCGCGCGCAGGTCCTGCACGCCCAGCTCGCTCCAGGTGGAGGCGCGAGGCCGCCACACGAAGGCGTAGACGCCGTCCCCGTCCGCGTCGTTGTCCGCGCCCACCGTGACGCCCGCCACGGAGAACGTCACCACGCCCATGCCGGGGCCTCGCGCCTCCCAGCCGCGGTCATCCACCACGCGCGCGGACAGGGTGTTGTTCAGCGCCACCGTGAGCTGTCCGTCCGCGGGCGACAGCAGCGTGGTGGTGGTGGGCACGCCGTCGGTGGGCGGCGGCGGGTTGGTGTAGGTGGTGACGCGCACCGAGCCCCTCACCCCGTCCGCCTCCTGGGAGGCCGCCACCACCATGACGTCCGAGGTGAGCGACGGCGCCAGCCCCTCCGGCGCGGTGATGGTGAGGGTGAGGGTGGCCTCGGTGTCGGGCGCCAGCTCCAGCGTGGCGCGGCTCAGCGTCGCCGTCCAACCGGTGAGCCCGCCCGTGGTGCTCAGCCGGTAGCTGTCCGTCTGGTAGCCGTGGTTGCGCACCGTGACGGGGTAGGTGACGGACTGCGCGCGCGGCAGGTCATGCTCGAAGGGCCGGCGCGTCCCGCCGCTCACGGTGACGCCCACGCTGTAGTCGCCGAAGCACGCCAGCCCCAGCGAGGCGAAGGTGGTGGGGATGTCCGGGTAGCGCGTGTCCGCGCCCCAGCTCCCGTTCACCGCCTGCCGCGCCTTGAGCCACTCCAGCGCCTCTGACATGCGGCCGTCCGCGCCGGGCTTCCGGCCCGCCAGGCACAGCGCGTACAGGGAGATGCCGGTGGCGAACTCATCCGGCGCGTCGCCCTCCAGCGAGCCCCAGCCCGGCGCGCCTCCGCCCGCGCGCGTGGACAGCAGCCGCGTGGCCATGGCCTCCAGGGCCTGGGTGTTCACCGCGTTGGCGCCGGGGCCGGCGGCCTTGAGGCCCACCATGGCCCACGCCACCTGGTGCGTGTAGCGCTGGCCGTCGGTGGCCGGGCCGTCCGTCCAGTCATTCATGTGCGCGCGCACGTAGTCCGCCGCCCGGTCCAGCGCGGCCTGGTACCGCGAGGCCCTGGCCGGGTCCACGCGCTGCCGGGCCTGGGCAATGGCCGTCATCATCCGCGCGGTGACGCCGACGTGGCCGTAGCCCACCGGGTAGAAGGGGAAGTCCTCGCGCCAGCGGCCGGCGGCCTCCTGCCGCGTCAGCGCCCAGTCCGCGGCCAGCACCAGCGCGTCCGAGTACCGCGTGCCCAGGTGCGCGTCGTAGCCCGCCAGTCCGAAGGCGGAGTAGCTCGTCTTCGCGTTGGGATAGAAGATGTCCTCGTGGAACCACGAGCCGTCCGCGCGCTGCTCGGAGACGAGCCGCCCGGCGATGAACTCCAGGTTCTCCCGGTTGGTGCGCCCGTTGTACGTGAGCGCGTCCAGGTCGTAGCCGGTGGTGCGCGCGTTCGCGAGGCCGAACATCGCCGCGCCGTGGCGGTGGCACGACGTGCAGCCGAAGCGCGTGGACCAGTTCGCCGCGTCCGCGCTGAGGTAGTTGATGGCGCGCTGCGCGGACTCCGCGTTGGTGGCCGCCCGCGCGGGCCCGGCGAAGAGCAGCCCCGTCAGCGTGACGAGGAAGAACGTGACGCGCGCGAGCGTCGCGCGCGGCAAGGCAACAGAAGCGGCGTGTGAGGGCATGGGGGCTCGCGCGAAGGATACCGCGCTGGGCATTCATGCAAGCAAAGCGCCCGAGGAAGTGAGCGCATGCCTGTCTTGGAGGCATGACAGCCATCACCTTCTCATGAGGGTCGCGCATCACCCCGAGGCCACTTCGCCCCGAGGCATTCAAGACACATGCGCAATCCCTGTTCACCGCGCTGACGCGCCGCGTGTGCGGCTCCCGCGTGATTGGCGGGACACGCCAGACATTCGCTGGATGCCGTGCTGACGGTGAATCACATGCATCCACGCGTCAGGCATTGCACGGCGTCATCGCGGGGCTTCGTCGGGGCGGCGGAGCAGGACGAGGCTGAGCACCAGGCACAGCAGGCCCATGAGCACGATGCTCCATGCGCGCGCCGGTCCGTGCAGCCTCCGTCGGTCTTCCACGCCGCGTCCCTCAGAAGGTCCCCTGCTTCAACACGTCCCGTTTGGAGATTGTGCCCAGCAGGCGCCGCTCCCCATCCACGACGGGCAGCCGCTCCAGGGAGGTCTCCGTGAAGCGGGCGGCGACCTCGCCCAGGGACAGGCCGGGCGTAATCGGGCGCACGCGCACGTCCATCAGGTCCGCGGCGATGGTGGCGTGCAGCTGCGAGTGGTCCGGCAGGTGCCCCTTCAGCTGGTCGAGCACCAGCGCGCCCCGGTACCGGCCCGCGTCGTCGGTGACGTAGAGGTCCTGGCCCAGGGGCTGCTCCAGGAGGAACGCGAGCACCTCCTGAATCGGCGCTGACGGAGGCACGCGCTGGTGCACGGGCTTGAGCAGCGCGCGGGCGCCTTCCTGGCGCAGCCAGTGCGGCACGGTGGCGGGGACGCGCACGTTGCGGCGGTTGAGCACGGAGGTGTACAGCGACTCCGGCTCCAGGCGCCGGCTGACGACCGCGGACACCACCGCGCTGAGCATCAGCGGCAGCACCAGCGGGTAGTCGCCAGTGAGCTCGAAGATGAGGAGCACCGCGGACACCGACGCGTGCGTGGTGCCCGCGAGCACCGCGCCCATGCCCAGCAGGGCGTAGGCGCCGCTGGGCGCGCCGCCGGGCAGCACCCATTCGGCGAGGACTCCGAAGGCGCCGCCCAGCAGGCCGCCGTAGAAGAGGGACGGGGTGAAGAGTCCACCGGGGACGCCGGCGCCCGCGCAGGTGGCGGTGAGGGCCAGCTTCGCCAGCGGCAGCAGCAGCAGGTGGGCCAGGGAGAGCTCGCCGAGCAGCGCCGCGTTCACCGCGTCATAGCCGTTGCCCAGCAGCCGCGGCAGCCACACCGCCGTCACGCCCACCACCGTCATGGACAGCAGGGGCAGGAAGGGCGCCAGCCACGCGGAGGCCCGGTCCAGCAGGTCCGACATGGCGTTGATGCCGCGCACGTAGACGGCGGACGCGACGCCCAGCACCACGCCCAGCAGCATGGCCAGCACCAGCTCGCGCGGGTGCAGCAGCGCGTAGTTGGGAATCACGAAGCTGGGGTGGTCCGCGATGAGGCCGCGCGACACGAGCGTCGCCACCACGCACGAGACGACGATGGGCCCGAACAGCTCCAGCGCGAAGCTGCCCAGCAGCACCTCCAGGCCGAAGAGGGCCGCGCCAATGGGGACGTTGTACGCGGACGCCATGCCCGCGGACGCGCCGCAGGCCACCAGCAGGCGGGCCTGGCCGGGGCCCAGCCGCAGCCAGCGGGCCAGCGACGAGCCACTGGCCGCGCCGGTGGACAAGAGCGCGCCCTCGCGGCCCAGCGGCGCGCCCATCGCCACGGCGAGGATGGAGACCAGCCCCCGCAGCAGCGAGCGCGGCAGCGACAGGCGGCCGGACTTCACCCAGATGGATTCGATGATGCCCGCGGTGCCGTGGCCCCGCATGGGCCGGCCGACGATGAGCGTCAGCAGCGTCACCAGCGCGCCGCCGAGAATCGGGATGAGCACCCGGCGCCACGTGGGGGCCGCCGCGACGCCGGCCAGGAAGTCCTCACCGGTGCCGCGCCAGAAGAGCTGCTGGGTGAAGCGCAGCACCTTGAGCAGCGCCACCGCGCCCAACCCCGCGATGAGCCCCACCGCGACGACGAGCAGCCAGAAGCGCTGCTCCGGGCCGGTGACGCTCCCCAGCAGCGCCCGGACGGCTCCGCTCCGCCCGGGGGCGCCGTCCTCGCCGGGAGGACCGTTGGCTGCGTGTCGGGCGCCCACGCGGCTCCAAGTTAGGCCCTGCTTCCGGGCAGGGGAGGCCGGGGGCCTCGGGCTGGCCGTCAACCGGCCGTGGGATGGGGCCCCGCGCCGCCTTGCTCCAACCTGGGGACGGCTTGCGTCCGGGGCCACAGGCCCGGTGGGGAGG
>NZ_JABXEP010000128.1:0-24457 GCF_013372605.1 Myxococcus sp. AM009 | reverse complement strand
CCGCGCCCCTGGAGGTGCAGGGCCTGTCGAGCGTGGTGGCCGTGGCGGGCGGAGACCACTACTCGCTGGCGCTGCACTCGGACGGCACCCTGTCCGCGTGGGGCAACAACGCGTCGGGCCAGTTGGGAGACGCCACCGGCACGACAAGCTATTCGCGCTGGGTGGTGAAGGGCGTGGACGGCGTGGTGGCCGTGCGCGCGGGCGCGGCGCACACGGTGGCGCTGCGGGGCGACGGCACTGTGTGGACGTGGGGCGACAACGCGTTCGGCCAGCTGGGCGACGGCGACGGCGGCACGCCGTCTCGCTTCGTGCCCCGGCCGGTGCCGAACCTGTCCTCGGTGTCCGCCGTGGGCGCGGGGGCGCGCCACGCGTTCGCCGTGGGGGCCAAGGGCACGGTGTGGACGTGGGGGCGCAACTCGCACGGCCAGCTGGGGCTGGGGGACAACGCGAACCGGACGGAGCCCCTGCGCGTGCGGGAGCTGGCGGACGTCACCGTGGTGTCGGGCGGGGCGGACTTCTCCCTGGCCATGAAGCGCGACGGCACGGTGCTGAGCTGGGGCTCCAGCCTCCACGGCGCGCTGGGCCTGGGGACCGCGGGACAGCGCTCGTCACCCGGGCAGGTCGCGCTGCCCTGAGCCGGGCGCGAGCGCGCGTCCGTCAGAAGGTGCGGCGGGCGGTCCGCAGCCGCACCCGGTACTTCCTGGCCGGGCGCGCCCTGAGCCGGGCCCGGTACGTACCATGTGCGCGCCGGGCCGGGCGGGAGCGTCTGCTGATGGTCTTCCTGCGACCCGCGCCGGGGGTGCGTCGACGAGGAGCTTTCATGGGTGCATCCGGCTCGTGCGCTACGGCTTCTCCGTGAGGGGGCGGGAGGGCGTCAGCTCAGAGCCAATCTGCCGCCACTCCTGCGCGTAGGCGCCGCGAGCGAAGGCGCGCAGGTCGTCGGACGTCACCGTGCCCCGCGCCATGGCGGTCCCCAGCGCGCGCACGACGGCGCTGCGGTGCGGCTGCTCGACGTAGGGATTGCCCTCGCGGAACACCTCGCCGAAGAGCGACTCCAGGCGGCCGTCCTCCTTCAAGCGCTCGACGATGCGGGCCTGCGAGGCGGGCTCGTTCGCGTGCGCGTGCAGCATGGCGGAGGCGAGCCCTCCCTGGGCGTCCGCCTGGTCGGGAAACTCGGAGAGCAGCTCCAGCTCCGCGTCGGCGCCCGCGATGGCGGTGGCGTCAGGGGGCGGCGCCGCCACGCCGCGCTGGGTGGGGCGCCGGTCGGGCTCGAAGTCACTGCGGCCCTGGAACGTCTGCACCGTGCGGTGCGCCTGGACGCCCGTCGTCCCCTGGGTGGCGGTGCCGGAGGCCGGCCGCTGCTCCGGAGCGCTGGCGCGCTCAGGCGCCGTGCCCTTGGGCGAGGACGGACGGTTACCACCATCAATGCGAGACATGGGGGGCTCCAGGGATGGGGCCCGGCGCGGACAGAGCTCCGGGAATTCCCATGTAGGTTATCGGGCGCGGTGTGGCTCCAGTTGCGTCCCGCCCCTAACGTGCGTCCGCCGCGACCCCCTCGCACGGCGGGCGGGCCCGCGTCAGCGCCCGGAAAAGCGCAATGACTCCCGGCGCTTGGCGGGCCGGGGAGGGAAGTGGCGCTCCAGCCCGTGCACCAGGTCTTCCCGCCACGCCGGGTAGTTGTGCCCGCCGCTGTATTCCCGGAGTTCCACCTGATGCCCGGCTTCTGAGAGCACGGGAGTGATGCGGCGGTTGCCCGCCAGCAGGCCCTCGAAGCGGCCGCAGTCCAGCCAGACGTCCAGCGGGCGGCGGGGCGGGTGCCGCGCGAGGTCGAAGACGACGAAGTCATGGCCCTCCACCGCGAAGGCCCCGGACTGCGACAGCACCCGGCCGAAGACGTCCGGCATGCGCAGGCCGGTGTAGAGCGCCATCAACCCGCCCAGCGAGGCCCCCAGCACCGCGTGGGCGCCGGGGCTGCGCCGCTCGTCCACCAGCGACAGCTTCTGGCGCGCCAGCGGCAGCACCTTCCACTTCAGCAGCCCCACCGTGTATTCGCTGCAGGCGTACTCCGTGCTGCGCGTGTCGCCGCCGTTGCACACGAGCGCCAGGGCCACCGGACGCATGCGGCCTTCGGCCACCAGGGTGTCCACCAGCTCCGGCAGGCGCACGCGGCGCAGGTAGTCCTCGCCGTCGTACACCACCAGCAGCGGCGCCGGCGCGTCCGTGGGCGGCGCGTACAGGTACACCCGGCGCTGGCCCGGCAGGTCCACGTCCCCCGTGTCCACCACGTGCCGTGTGACGCGGCCCCGGGGCGCGCCGCGCGGGTGCCGGGCGGGCAGGGAAGAGCGGGCCCGGGGCATGTGGAACGAATGGTTGATGCCGCCAAGGCCGTTGTCGGAAGGGTGGCGGTTGAGCGGGTCCTCCACGCGCTGGCCGCGCGCGTCCTCCAGCGCGTATTCGACGTAGGCATCCGCGGGCAGCGTCAGCGTGCGAGCCCACAGCCCGGGCGCCACGCGCTTGAGGGGCAGCGGCTTGCCTCGCCAGTCCTGGAAGTCACCTTGGAGGCAGATGGGGCCCCGGCCACGCCACACGAAGGTGGCGGTGTCCGCTTCGATGACGGGCGTGCCCTCGGCGCGGGCCCGCGCCTCCAGTGTCTTCGCGTCCATCCACGCACCCTATGCCAGCAGGTCGCGCAGCGCGCCCTCCAACTCCGGGTAGCGGAACACGAAGCCGGCCTCATGCGCGCGCTGGGGCAGCACGCGCTGGCCCTCCAGCACCACCTTCGCCATCTCTCCCAGGGCCGCCTTGAGCATGAACGCCGGAACGCGCACCACGGACGGGCGGCCCAGCACGTGGCCCAGCATGTGCGCGAAGAAGGCGTTCGTCACCGGCGTGGGCGCGGTGGCGTTCACCACGCCCTCCACCTGGGGGTGGGCCAGCAGGAAGAGGAGCAAATCCCTGGCGTCGTCGCGGTGCACCCAGCTCACGAACTGCTCGCCGCTTCCCACCGGGCCGCCCGCGCCCACGCGGAAGGGGGGCAGCATCTTGTGGAGCGCGCCGCCGTCCGGGTGAAGCACCACGCCCATGCGCACCACCGCCGTGGTGATGCCGGACTCGCGCGCCTGCATCGCCTCCGCCTCCCAGTCCACGCACACGCGGGCCAGGAAGTCGTCACCCGGAGGGCTCTCCTCCGTCAGCGGGTCCGCCCCGCGCGTGCCGCCGTAGTAGCCAATGGCGGACGCCGACACGAACCGCCGCACCGTGCCCGCGCCCCGCATCGCCGCCACCACCGCGCGCGTGCCCAGCACCCGGCTGTCGTGGATGCGGTGCTTGCCTTCCTTCGTCCAGCGCTGCGCCACCGGCTCGCCCGCCAGGTGCACGACGGCCTCCGCGTCCGCCAGGGCCTCGGGCGGCAGCGGCGCGCCCGCGTTGAAGGCCGCCCCCGTCACCCCGGCGGGCAGGTGGGCCAGGGCGTGTTCAACGTTCCGGGCCAGGACGTGGACCTGGTGTCCACGCTCCAACAAACCTTGGACAAGCCCTGGACCCAGGAAGCCGCTCGCGCCGGTGACGGCCACCTTCACGGCGAGGGCTCCGAGGGCGCCGGGTCATTCAGGTCCACGCCCACCAGGCGGCTCAGGATGGCGAAGAAGGTCGTCAGCTCATCCGGCTTCATCCGGCCGGAGTGCCGGTAGACCAGGGCCCCCTCGGCGTCCAGCAGCACGATGTTGGAGGTTTTCACCGGCAGCTTCCACGGCGCCTTCCCCAGCGTTCCATCCATATCCACCAGGATAGGCACGCCCACCTTCTTCTCCTCGTCCCGGACGAAGGAGAGGGCAATCTGCCGGGCCGGAAAAAAGTCGAAATTCTGAAGGTTTGCGACCGCCAGCACCCAGGCCGCGTCCAGGATTCCGCGCTCCTTCCCCCGGGCGAACAGCTCCTTCTTCAGGGCCGAGTTGAGCTTGGTCGAGTCCTTGTCCTCGTAGAACAGAATGACCGGTTTCCCGCGCCACTTGGAAAGCCGGACCTCCTTTCCCGCGGAGGTGCGTAACGTCGCGTCCACCGGCTCCGTGGCAGGCGCCGCGCCCAGGGCGCTTCCCGCTGCCAGGGAGATGGAGAGCGCACCTGCGATCCACGCCTTCATGAGGGGACCTCTGTGTACAAGGTTATCGCAAACCTTAGACATACCCTTGACAAGCTCTGGACGCAAACGCTACCTCTAGGGAGCAAAGGATCAGGTTCTTCGGAGGAAAGAAGCATGGCACTCACGCTTCCCGATGCGCAGCCGCCGACGGGCCTGCTTCCTCTGGAGCAGGCCTGGCTGCAGCTGGTCCAGGCGGAGGTGGAGACCTCGCTGGCGGAGCTGTTCGAGCTCCCCGACGAGGCCTGCCTGGACGTTCGTTGGACACAGGCGCTGTCGCAGGCCCGGGCCTATACCTTGCGGCCCGCCAAGCGGCTCCGCCCGGCGCTGGTGATGGCCGGACACTGCCTGGCGCGTGGGAGCGCGGTGGTGCCCTCCGGGCTGTGGCGCTTCGCCGCGGGCCTGGAGCTGCTGCACACCTTCCTCCTCATCCATGACGACGTGGCGGACCAGGCGGAGCTGCGGCGGGGCGCCGCGTCCCTGCACCGGATGCTGGCGCCCGGCCGCGCGGGGGAGGACCTGGCCGTGGTGGTGGGCGACCACCTCTTCGCGCGCGCGCTGGAGGCGATGCTGGGGTCGGGGATGCCGGGCGTCGCGGGCGTGGTGCAGTACTACCTGGGCGTGTGCCGTCACACGGCGGCCGGGCAGTACCTGGACCTGGACCTGGGGCGCGCGCCGCTGGCGGAGGTGACGCTCTTCCAGACGCTGCGCGTGGCGCATCTCAAGACGGCGCGCTACGGCTTCTGCGCCCCGCTGGTGTGCGGGGCCATGCTCGGCGGCGCCAGCAGCGGCATGGTGGAAGGATTGGAGCGCGTGGGCCGTCACGTCGGTCTTGCCTACCAGCTTCGGGACGATTTGCTGGGCCTTTTTGGTGATTCGAACGTCGCTGGCAAGGCCGCTGACGGCGACTTCCTCCAAGGCAAGCGAACCTTTCCAGTGCTGGCCGCCTTCGCGCGCGCCGCCGCGGACGAGCGCGCGGAGCTGGAGGCGCTGTGGGCGCTGCCGGTGGCGCGGAAGGACGCGGCGGCGCTGGCGCGGGCCCGCGCGCTGGTGGAGTCCTGTGGCGGCCGGGCCGCGTGTGAGCGCATGGTGGTGCGCGCCTCCCGGGCCGCTCGCCGCTCGTTGCAGTCGCTGCCCAACCCCAACGGTGTGAGAGAGCTGCTCGACGCGCTCATCGCCCGGCTGGCCCACCGCGCCGCCTGAGGACGCCATGAGCGCATCGACACAGGGCAGGCGCATTGTCGTGGTGGGCGCGGGCGTGGGGGGGCTGGCCGCCGCCGCCCGGCTGGCGCACCAGGGCTTCGACGTCCAGGTCTTCGAGAAGACGCAGGGGCCGGGCGGGCGCTGCAACCGGTTGCAGGTGGAGGGCTTCACGTGGGACCTGGGCCCCACCATCGTGCTGATGCCGGAGGTCTTCGAGGAGACCTTCCGCGCGGTGGGCCGCCGCATCGAGGACTACCTGACGTTGCTCAAGTGCGATCCGAACTACCGGGTCCACTTCCGGGACGGTTCGGAGGTCACCTTCACGACAGAGCTGTGCGCCATGGGCCGCGAGCTGGAGCGCGTGGAGCCCGGCAGCTATGCGCGCTACCTCGCCTTCCTGGCCCAGGGCCGCGTCCAGTACCGCACGAGCCTGGACCACCTGGTGGGGCGCAACTACGAGGGCCTGCGTGACTACCTCTCGCCGCGCGTGCTCGCGCGCATCTTCCAGGTGCGCGCCCACCGCCGCATGTACGGGGACGTCAGCCGCTTCTTCCAGGACGAGCGCCTGCGCGCGGCGATGACCTTCCAGACGATGTACCTGGGCGTGTCGCCCTACGCGTCGCCCGCGGTGTACGGCCTGTTGCCCTTCACCGAGCTGGGCGTGGGCATCTGGTTCCCCAAGGGCGGCCTGTATGCCATCCCCCAGGCCCTGGAGCGGCTGGCGCGCGAGGAGGGCGTGCGCTTCCGCTACGGCGCGCCCGTGGAGCGCATCCTCACCGACGGCGGCCGTACGCAAGGCGTGCGGTTGGAGGGCGGCGAGGTGGTGGAGGCGGACGCGGTGCTGTGCAACGCGGACCTGCCCTACGCGTACGACAAGCTGCTGGACCCGAAGGCCACGACGCTCAAGCGCAAGGAGAAGCTGCGCTACACGTCCAGCGGCTACATGCTCTACCTGGGCATGAAGCGGCGCTACCCGGAGCTGTTGCACCACAACGTGGTGTTCGGCCGGGACTACAAGGGCTCCTTCGACGACATCTTCGAGCGCTTCCGCGTGCCGGAGGACCCCAGCTTCTACGTCAACGCACCCACCCGCACCGACGCGTCCCTGGCGCCCGAGGGCAAGGACGCGCTCTACGTGCTGGTGCCCGTGCCGCACCAGCACCCGGACCTGGACTGGAAGGAGGAAGGGCCCAAGGTCCGCGCGAAGTTCTTCGCGCGCATGGCGGAGCTGGGCTTCTCCTCGCTGGAGTCGGACATCGAGGTGGAGCGCGTCTTCACCCCGGATGACTGGGCCGGCACTTTCAACCTGGCGCGTGGCAGCGCCTTCGGCCTGTCCCAGAACTTCACGCAGATTGGGCCGTTCCGTCCGGCGAACCAGGACGCGCGGGTAAAGAACCTCTTCTTCGTCGGCGCCTCCACGCAGCCAGGGACGGGGCTGCCCACCGTGCTCATCTCCGCGCGGCTGGTGACGGAGCGGCTGATGACGTGGGCCCAGGCGCGGGGCGTCTCGCTGTCGCCCCGGACGGCCGCCGCGCCGCTGGAAGGAGTGGCCGCGTGAGCCCGCCTGTCGACAAGGCGCTGGTGGCGCGCGGCTATGTGCTGGCGAAGCAGGTGACGCGCCACCACGCCAAGAGCTTCTTCTTCGCCTCGTACCTGCTCTTCGGCCTGCGGCGGAAGGCGGCGTTCGCGCTCTACGCCTTCTGCCGGCGCCTGGACGACATGGTGGACGGGGACGACGCGGCGAGCGCGGCTGATGCGTTGCCGGTGCGGCTGGCGCGGGCGCGGCAGCGCGTGGCGGAGCTGTACCTGCCCATGCCGGAGCTGGCCTCGCGCGAGCTGGGCCCGCCCGCGGACCGGGTGAAGGGCAGCGAGGCCGCGACGCCGTGGGACGCGCGGGAGTTCGCCGCGCTGGAGCACACGGTGCGCCACTTCCGGATTCCGGAGCAGCCCTTCCAGGACCTCATCTCCGGCATGGAGATGGACCTGACGAAGCACCGCTACACCACCTGGGCGGAGCTGGACCTCTACTGCTACCGCGTGGCGGGCGTGGTGGGGCTGATGCTGACGCCGGTGCTGGGGTGCTCGGACGCGGCGGCGGTGGAGCCCGCGGCCGACCTGGGCCGGGCCATGCAGCTCACCAACATCCTCCGCGACGTGCGCGAAGATTGGGAGCGCGGCCGGGTGTACCTGCCCGCCGAGGAGCTGGCCGCCTTCGGGCTGTCGGAGGACGACCTGCGGCGCGGACAGGTGGATGCGCGCTGGCGGTCCTTCATGCGCTTCCAGGTGGAGCGCTCGCGGGCATACTACGCGCGGGCGGCGGCCGGGGTGCGCTACCTGACGGGCTTCGGCAGCCAGCGCATGGTGCGGCTGATGGGCGCCATCTACGGCGACATCCTGCGCGACATCGAAGCGCGCGACTACGACGTGTTCAGCGCCCGGGCCCACGTGACGACGCGCCGCAAGCTCGCGCTGGCCTCCGCGGCCATGGTGCGGCCCGCCGCGGTGCTGCCCGTCCCCCAGGGCGAGGTGCGCATGCCGCTGCTGCCAACCGGGACGGGAGGGTGAGGGCGTCATGCGTGGCGATGGAATGAACCCGGGGCTTCAGCGGCGCATGGGAGGTGGGGCATGAAGCGCGCGCGCGTCGCGGTGGTGGGGGGCGGCATCGGTGGGCTGACGGCCGCCGGGCTGCTGGCGAAGGACGGGCACGAGGTGACGCTGTTCGAGCGAGGCGCCTCGCTGGGCGGCAAGGCCCAGGCCGTCACCGTCAATGGCATCACCCTGGACACGGGGCCCACGCTGCTGACGCTGCCGCACCTGGTGCGTGGCACCTTCCAGCAGCTGGGCGCCGAGGACCTGCTGCCGCGCTTCACGGAGCTGGAGCCGCAGTGCGCCTACCGCTTCGAGGACGGGTGTGACTTCACGGCCTACAAGGACGTGGAGCGGATGGCGCAGAGCGCGGCGGGAGTCCGCCCGGGTGAGCGCGACGGCATCCGCGGCTTCTACCAGGAGGCCGCGGCCATCTGGCGGGCCGCGGGCGAGCCGTACCTGGAGGCGCCCTTCGAGGGCATGGCCGGCTTCATGACGCGCGTGGCGAAGCGCGGCGTGGGGGCCGTCATGGCGGGGATGAAGATGGGCACGCTGCATGAGCTGGCGGGCCGGCACTTCAAGACGGACCACCTGCGGCAGTACGTGGGCCGCTTCGCCACGTACACGGGCGCGTCCCCCTACGAGGCCAGCGCGGCCTTCGCGCTGATTCCGCACATCGAGCAGGCCTACGGCGTGCACCACGTCCGCGGCGGCATCGGCGCGCTGGTGGAGGCGCTGGGACAGGCCGTGCGCCGGCTGGGCGTGCGCATCCACCTGGACACGCGGGCGCGCTTCGAGCGCACGCGCGAGGGCTACCAGGTGGGCCCACAGGAGGGCACGGAGCGCTTCGACAGCGTGGTGGTGAACGCGGATCCGCTGGAGCGGCTCGCGCGCGCGGAGGAGCCCCTGGCGCTGTCCGGCTTCGTGCTGCTGTTGGAGGTGGAGGGCCGCATCGCCCTGCCGCACCACGCGGTGCTCTTCGGCGGCGACTACCGGCGCGAGTTCGACGAGCTGTTCGGCGGGCAGCTCGCGTCCGACCCGACGGTGTATTTCTGCAACCCGTCCGCCACCGACGAGAGCATGGTGCCGCCGGGCCGCACCGGGTTGTTCGTCATGGTGAACGCGCCCGCGCTGCCCGTGGACGCGCGCGGCGCGGAGCAGGCCACCCGGGACTGGGAGGCAGGCGCCGAGCGCGTGAAGGCGCAGATGCTGGAGCGGCTGTGCCGGCACTACCCGGCGCTCAAGGGGCGCGTGCGGGTCATCGGCCAGCGCTCGCCGGTGGACCTGGCCGCGCAGGGGGCTCCGGGCGGGTCCATCTATGGCTTCCTGCCGCACGGGAAGTTCGGTCCCTTCCGCCGGCCGCGCATTCGCGGCGACACGCCGGGCCTGTTCTTCGCGGGCGGCGGCACGCATCCAGGCGGTGGGGTGCCGCTGGTGATGTTGTCCGGGCGCTTCGCCGCGGAGCTGGCCTCGCGGCACCTCCGGAGGAACGCATGACGCGCCTGGCGATGCTCCCCGCCCTGCCGGACGCGGCGGGCACCTACCGCTGGTTCTACGCGGACGTCACCGCGGGGCCCTACAGCGCGGTGTGTATCTTCATGCTGGGCTCGCTGTTCTCGCCCCGGTACTCGGTGGCGGCGCGGCGCGGCGGACGGCCGCTGGAGCACAGCGCGGTGAACTTCGCGCTGTACCACGAGGGGGTGCGGCGGCTGTGGGTCCTCAGCGAGTACGCGCGCGCGGAGCTGGAGGCCCCGGGCCGGCTGCGCATTGGCCGCTCCACGCTGTCGTACGAGTGGGACGGCACGGTGCGGATGGCCGTGGACGACTGGACGGCGCCGTGGGGGCGGCCCGTGCGCGCACGCCTGACGCTGGAGCCGATGACACCCGTGGGTGAGGTGGTGCAGCTCATGCCTGGGCTGCCGCACTACTGGCAGGCGCTGGCGCCTCGTTCGCAGGCACGGCTGGAGGTGTCCTCGCTGGGCATCGAGGCGAGTGGCCTGGGCTACCACGACACCAACCACGGTGGAGAGCTGCTGGGGGCGCGGTTGTCGGGGTGGCACTGGTCCCGCACGCACCGCGAGGACGAGACGGTGGTGGACTACCACCTGCCCGAAGGTGTCGCGCCGCTGCGAGTGGTGGCCGGCGCGCGCGGCGTGCGCTGCGAGCGAGGGCCTGCCCTGGGGGAGGCGCGGCCCACCAACATCACCGGTTGGGGGCTGCGCGTGCCGTCGCGGCTGCACGCGGGCAACATGGTGGTGGGACAGCCGAAGCTGCTGGAGTCGTCGCCCTTCTACGCGCGGCTGGAGGCGCGCCAGGGGCCGCTGGACGCCCTGGGCGAGGTGGCGGACTTCCGTCGCTTCCACTCCCCCTTCATCCGCTGGATGGCGCACTTCCGCACGCGGATGGGACGGGCGGCATGAGCGCGCTCGTCCTCGCGTCCCTGGTGTGGTGCGCCGTGGCCACGGGCTTCAGCGCGGTGGCGTGCGTGCGCCTGTCGCGTGCGCGTGCGCGGACCGCGCCCAAGCCCGGCGCGCTGCCGTCGGTGCTGTTGCTGCGCCCGGTGGACGCGCCCACGCCTCGGGAGCTGGAGAACCTGGCGCAGCCCGTCGACTACGCGGGGCCGTTGGAGCAGGTGGTCGTGTCGCCCTACCGGCCTCGGCTTGCCCCGGAGGTGCGGTGGCTTCCCAGCGATCCGCTGACGCCCAACCGGAAGGTGGGGCACCTGCTGTATGCGCTGGACGTGTTGCCCGTGAGTGACAGAGTGGTGCTGTCGGTGGACGCGGACGTGGCGGTGACGGGCGCGCTGGTGGAAGGCCTGGCCGCGCCGGTGGCCGCGGGCGCCGCGCTGAGCACCGCGGCGCCGCTGCCGGTAGGCCCTCGGGACGGCGCGAGCCGGGCCATGGCGGGCCTGCTGCGTTACACGCACCACAGCTTCCGGGCCCTGGACGCGATGAGCGCGGGCGCCAAGGCCGTGTGTGGCAAGGCGCTGGGCTTGTCGCCCGCGGCCGTGGAGTCGCTGCGGCGGCTGGCGGACCACATTGGCGAGGACCTGGAGCTGGCCAAGTGTCTTCACGCCCGGGGACTGGACGTGGTGTTGAGCAGCGCCCCGGCGGTGGTGCCCCTGGACGCCGAGGTGCCCTGGGCCGCGCCGCTGTCGCGCTTCACGCGCTGGATGCAGGTGCTGGCCAGTCACCGGCCCGCGCTGTACCCCACGGTGCCGCTGCTCTTCACGCCGACGCTGCCGCTGACGGTGCTGGCCGCGACGCTGGGCTCACCGGTGCTGGCGGGCTCGGTGGCGGGACTGGTGGCCGTGCGGACCTTGCTGGCGTTGCGATTGGCCGGACTCCACGCGCCGGTGGCGGACGCGGGGCGGGCCTGCGCGGTGACGGACTGGTTGCTGGGCGAAGCGCTCTTGCTGGCGGCCTTCCTGCGCTCGTTGTGGCGGCAGGGCACGGTGACGTGGCGAGGGCAGACCTATGCGTTGCGACCCGGAGGCCGCATGGTACGGGTGGCTCCGGAGCTGAGTGGAGGGCCGGGATGACGTACGCGCGATTCCTCGGGCTGTTCGTGGTGGTGCCCATTCTCTTCCTGGCGTGGCGCTATCGCCGCACCTTCACGGCCAGGAGCCTGGCGCCCATGGGGCTCCTGCTCATCGTCGTGTACGCGGCGACGTCGCCCTGGGACAACCTGGCGGTGAAGTGGGGCCTGTGGGGCTTCGACCCCGAGCGCATCTGGGGCATCAAGCTGGGCTACCTGCCGCTGGAGGAGTACCTCTTCTTCGGCCTGCAGACGCTGCTGGTGGGGCTGTGGGCCCGGGCCCGGCTGGCGCGTGTGCTGGCGCCGGACGCCCAGGCGCCCCGGCCCGCGGCGGAGGCGGGTGAGCGCCGCGACGGCGCGCTGACGGCCCGGGAGGTGGCGCCATGATGGAGACGAAGTGGGCATACCTCATCCACCTGCTGGGCTGGACGCTGCCGCTCATCGCCTTCCAGCTGGCGGTGCTGGTGCGTCACTACAAGGAGCGCTCCGGCGCGGTGCTCAAGGCGGTGCTGCCGCCGGCCTTCATCATGGGGCTGTACCTGTCCATCGCGGACCACCTGGCCATCTCCACCGGCATCTGGAACTTCGGTGAAGGCAAGCACCTGGGCGTGTACCTGGGGGTGGTGCCGCTGGAAGAGGTGCTCTTCTTCCTGGTGACCAGCGTGCTGGTGTCGCTGGGCCTGGCGCTGTTCACCGCGTTGGTGTCGCTGCTGGGGGAGGCCCGGGCGTCGTGATTCACGCGGCGAAAGGAGGCCCGCTGGGCTGGGCGTGGGACCGGTACATCGGCTGGAAGTTCCGCGCGGCGTTCCGGGGGCTGTGGGTGCGCGGGACGCTGCCGCCGGGAGGCCCGGGACGGCTGGTGTACCTGAACCACTCCAACTGGTGGGACGGCTTCGTGCTCAACCAGCTCTGCCAGACGGCGGGCTGGGACGGCTACTGCCTCATGGACGAGGAGAACCTGCGCCGCTACCGCTTCCTCACGCGCATTGGCGCCTTCAGCATCCGGCGCAAGGACGCGACGTCGTCGGTGGCGTCGCTGCGCTACGCGAAGGAGCTGCTGCGCAGGCCCCGCGGGGTGGTGTTCGTCTTCCCGGAGGGCGAGCACCGCCCCTTCGGCGTGCTCCCCCTGCGACTGGAGCGGGGCGTGGAGCTGCTGGCGCGGGTGGCGAAGGTGGAGTGCCTGCCCATCGCGGTGCGCTACGGCTTCTTCGAACACGAGCGCCCGGACGTGCTGCTGGAGGTGGGCACCCCGCATCCGCCCGGCGACATGGCCGTCTTCCAGGAGGGGTTGGAGACGGTGGTGCGGCGGCTGGCGGCGGTGACGTCCCTGGAGGACTTCACGCGCCGGGTGTCCGGCGCGCGAGGCGTGGCGGAGCGCTGGGACGCGGCCCGGGGGCTGGCGTCATGACGTTGCGCATCCGCACCATCGCGCGCATGACGGGCATCCGCGAGGCGACGCTGCGCGCCTGGGAGCGGCGCTACGGCTTCCCGCGTCCGCTTCGTAGCGAGGGCAACAACTACCGCGTCTATTCGCGCGAGGAGGTGGAGGCCGTCCGGCGCGTGGCCCGGCTCATCCAGGAGGAGGGCCTGTCGGTGAGCGAGGCCATCGCCCAGGTGAAGACAGCGCCGCCGCGCGCGCAACCCGAAGCCGAGCGCCTGAGCGAGCGCTTCTGGTCCTCCGTGGGGGCCCTGGATGGGGACGAGGTGACGCGCGTGCTGGATGACGCGCAGACCGTCATGGAGGTGGAGACCTACTGCGACCGCTTCCTGCTGCCCCTGCTGCGGGAGATGGGCGTGCGGCTGGACGTCGCGCGGGAGCACCTGGCCTCCGCCCTCATCCGCCAGCGCCTGCGGCAGGTGTATGACGCCCTGGCCGCCTCGCCTGTGGGGCCCCGCGCCCTGCTCGCCTGCCCGACGGGGGACACCCATGAAGGCGGCCTGCTGGCGCTGGGCATCCACCTCAAGCGCAAGGGGTGGCGGGTGACGATGCTGGGCGCGGACACTCCAGCGGAGGCGCTCCAGGGGGCCTGCGCGCAGGTGCGTCCGGACGTGGTGGCGCTGTCCTTCGTGCGCGCCCGCGCGCCGGAGGAGTTCGCGTCCGTCCTGGAAGCCGCGCTCCGGGCCTGCGCGCCCTTTCCCGTGGTCGTCGGCGGGCTGGGCGCCCGCGAGCGCCTGAAGGCCATCTTCTCGCTCGGCGCGCAGTACGCGGAGTCGTCGGAAGAGCTGGTGGCCATCTGGAACCAGGTGCGCAACGCTCAGCATCGCCCGTAGTCTTGCCGTAGCGACATGGCTGAGCGCACCTACCGAATCCACATCGCCGCGGAGCTGGCAGGAGTCCGGGTGGAGCTCATCCGGGCCTGGGAGCGCCGCTACGGCGTGCTCACGCCGCGCCGCACCCCCGCGGGCTACCGCGCCTATACGGACCGGGACGTGGCGGTGCTCAAGCAGCTCAAGCGGCTCACCGACGAAGGCGTGGCCATCAGCGAGGCGGCGAAGCTGCTGCCCCAGTTGATGGAGGGGCTGGACGCGGAAGCGGCGGTGCGCGGCGCCAGCCTGGAGCCGCGCACCCATGCGGAGACGTGGCGGGAGTCCGTGCTCGCCGCCGCCCAGGCGTATGACCAGCCGCGCGTGTCGGACGTGCTGGACGAGGTGCTGGCCGCGCTGCCCCCGCTCAAGGCCTTTGACGACGTGCTGGCGCCGCTGCTGTGCGACGTGGGCGAGCAATGGGAGGCGGGCGCGCTGACCGTGGCGCAGGAGCACCTGGTGTCACAGATGGTGCGGGCGCGGCTGGTGAGCCTGCTGCACGCGGCGCCCCAGGGGCGCAGCCGGCACGGTGTCCTGGCGTGCTTCCCGGAAGAGGAGCACGAGATGGGCCTGCTGGGCGCGGCGCTGCGGCTGCGACACCTGGGCGTGCGGGTGACGCTGCTGGGGCAGCGCGTTCCCGCGGAGGACCTGGGCCGCGCGGTGGTGGCGCTGCGGCCCGACTTCGTGGGGCTGTCCTCGGTGGCCAGCCGGAGCGCGGAGGACTTCGAGGACACCCTGACGCGTTTGACCCAGGCGCTGCCCAGGGGACTGCCCGTCTGGGTGGGCGGCGCCGCCGCGCGCTCGCACCAGGCCGTGTGCGAGCGGTTGGCGGTGCACGTCTTCAAGGGCGAGGCGGACTGGGAGCGCCTCGCGAGCGCGTGAGTCAGGGTGTGTTGAGGGCGGAGCTGTTGAAGACGCGGCTGCCGTAGTAGTGGGCGGCCTCGTCCGCGTTGTCGCAAATCTCCGCGCACTTGCCCGTGCTGTAGGGCGTGTTCGGGTCCCTGCAGTCGTTCACGATGTCGCCGTTCGCATCGTAGATGGGGGGATTGAGCGGGACGCAGGACGCGGTCAGGTGCTTCCAGCGCAGGTGGCTGAGGCACGCGGGGCCCGCGGTGTTCCAGCCCGCCTCGAACGTCAGGTCATCCGAGCCGGAGCCCGGCGACGGCGCGGAGATGATGGCCGGCGTCAGGTCGTCCCAGGGGCGGATGCGGGTGCCGTCCTGGGTGAAGGACGTTCCCTGGCCGCAGTAGTCGGCGCGCGCCATGCGGGTGCAGGACCAGTGGGCCTCGGTGATGGGGCCGGACGTCGCGCCGTCCCGCCACGGCTGGTAGCCCCAGCGGTAGCACTTGGCGATGACGCCCGCGTCGCAGCCCAGCGTGAACGTCCGGGGGCTCTCGCTCCGCGCTCCCGTCAGGTTGAAGACGCCCTTCACGGGCACGGCCCAGTTCGCCCCCGTGGAGCACAGGGACACGGGTGACGTGCCACCGCTGGGCGTGTAGCGCACCCGGTAGAGGAAGGTGTGCCCGCTGGGCTCCCACATGCCGGAGCCTTCGGTGTTCGGGAACTCGTTCCCATTGATGACGTCTTGGATTTCCAGGAAGGGGCCCGTGGACGGCTGACGGAGCCGCGCGCCAATCAGCGCCTCGCCGCGGAAGAGCTTGCGCGTCGTGGGGTAGGTGCTCGACCGGCTCGTCAGCTGCATCCGCCAGGCGGTGTTGGGCGTGCGCGGCCCGGCGAGCGCGGTGTAGACGCCGCTGGCGGGACAGGTGAACTCGACCGTGGGACAGTTGTTGAGGGAGAAGCTGCTGTTGGCGGAGGCGAGGTAGCCCGGTCCCTGGTGCTCGCACGGGGCCTCGCCCGAACAGACGCGAACCACGGGCGCACCCGCACAGTGGTTTCGAGGGGAGCCGCTGTCACCGCCCGTGAGCGTGACGGTGCTTCTCGGTGAACAGACGCCTTGCCCGTCCACGACGAAGCCGCAGCTTCGCGTCTCGTTCGCGGCGGCGCCTCCGCCGCAAATCATCAGGCTCGGCGTGAAGCCATTCACCGCCAGGGGCATGGCGGCCACGACTTCGCCGCGCAGCAGCTGAACGTCGGCGTCCCGGAATGCTCCGGCGTGCCGCACGAGCGCCCCGTCGTACATCACCGAACGCACGGGGGTGCCGTGGAGCTGGGTGCCCTGGGAGTGGGAGTCAGGGTCCTCCGAACCCGCCGCGAAGGACTGCTGGGCCAGGGCCGCGTCCGTCTCGTCCAGGGGGGGCGCGCAGGCGAGGAGCAGGCAGAGCGCGAAGCAGGGGCGGAGCATGCGGAGGCGGGACTTCATGGGAGGCACCTCGGTCGTTGTGGGTTGAGCGCCGTCAGAGCATTCGCCATGCCACCCCACCAGGGCGCGACCGGACGCCCGGTGTCCCTGGCAGGACTTGCAGGCAACCCTGTCCTGGCATGTGTCGCGAGCAGGAATGGACGGCAAGGATTGCCAGGGAGCTGGCAGGGATTGCCGGCAGGGGACGCCCGTTCAGGGACGCGGCGTGGCGCAGACGCGAAAGCCGATGAGGGCCTCCCGCTGCGTGCGCTCCACGCGGTCCCGGTTGGCGGTGTGGGCGGTCAGGTCGCTCTGGTACCAGCTGCCGCCCTGGGCGGACGGCTTCTCCGGGTCCACGTCGGAGCGCGTCCACTCCCACACGTTGCCCACCAGGTCGTCCACGCCGAAGGGGCTCCGCGAGCGCGGGTGGCTGCCCACCTCGTCGGGGCCGAAGCCCCAGGGCTCCCGGCCATAGGTGGCGTCATGGTTGGCGTCGTCCGGCGCCAGCCAGTCGCCCGCGGGGTAGCGGCGCCCGTCCGCGCCTCGCGCGGCCCGCTCCCACTCCCGCTCCGTGCACATGCGCGCGCCCGGCACCTGGCCGGTGCGGTCCAGCCACGCCACGTAGGCCAGGGCATCGTCGAAGGAGACGGCGGACACGGGGAAGCGCAGCCAGTCCTGCTCCCGCCGGCGGTCCCGCTTGCCGTAGCGCAGTCGCTCGCCGTCCCTCACGCTGTAGCTGGCGGACGCGGGACGCAGGGTGAGCCGCCAGCGGCCATCCGGCTCGTGGGCCAGGTCCACCACGGTGAGGCGGCGGCGCGAGCCCGGCATCCGCGCGGCGCGCTCCTCGGGGGGCAGCGTCTCCAGGAAGGCGATGTACTGCGCGAACGTCACCTCGTGCCGCGCGATGAGGTACGCGTCCGTCTCCACGCGATGCAGTGGCGGCGCGAAGAAGAAGGCACGCCGCAGGTACTCGCTCTCCGACGCGCCCTGGAGGAAGCGTCCGGCGGGGATGTGCACGAAGCCCTCGGGGACCGACTCCGCGGCTGGAAGGGGGACCTCCAGCGCCAGCCGCTCGCCGGACGCGAGCAGCACGGGGACGCGCACCGGAAACCGGCCCGGCGCTTCCAGCACCAGCAGGTGGGAGCCCGCGGGCAGTGCCACCTCATGCAGGGGCGTCTGTCCCAGGTCGCGCCCCAGGAAGGGTTCTCCCGCTGGCGTGGGCTCCAGCAACCGCACGCGAGCGCCCGCCGGCGCGCTGGTGAGCGACAGTTGAGCGGGTGCCGTCAGCCCCCGGCGCAGCTCGCCCGTGGGGTCATGGGCCCCCAGCCGCGCGAGCCACTGCGCGCGCTGCTCGGGTTGTCGCTCCTGCTCGGCGAACTCCACGCGCGTGACCAACACGTTGGCCATGAGCGGGCTCACCCGAGGGTTGCCGGGCGCCAGCCCCCAGGCGGCCTCCAGCTCCGACATGGCGCGCAGCGCGGCCTCCTCCACCGCCTGCCGGGCCTGCTGGGCGTGGGTCCACACGGCTTCGGCCGCTTCGCGATTCCGTGGGCCCGGCGTGTCGAACAGGGTGAAGGCTTGGGTGCTCAGTTGGTCCAGCTCGGCGCGGCGCATGTCCAACGCGACCTGCTGCGCCTGGGCCTCGTCCAGGTGGCGGTTGATGCGGGCGTCCAGCTGCGCCCGGGCCTGCACGCGGGTGACGACCACCACGCCGCCCAGCACCAGGGGCACCAGGGCCACGGCCAGCCAACGCGTCACCCGGCGACGGCGCGCGGCCCGTCGCGAGCGGGAGAGGAAGTCGCGCTCCCGTGGCCTCTCGACGTGGGAGAGGCCCGCGGCGCGGCTCTCGCTGAGCTGCCGCTCGCCGTAGAGCAGCTCGGGCGGGTGGCCCAGCCGCTCCCACTCCGCGGCGGCGCGCTCCAGGCGCATGCGCACGGCCCGGCGCTGCTCGTCCTGCCCCAACCACCCGCGCAGGGTGTCCCAGCCGGTGACGAGGCTCTCGTGGGCCAGCGTGTATACGCCGTCTCCGTCCTCCGCCTCGCCCGCGGTGAGCAGCCGGCCGCGCACCAGTCCGTCCAGCACCGCGCGTCCGGCGTCGTCGTCGGGGCCGCGCAGCAGCTCCTCCTGGGTGCGGCGCAGGCGCGTGCCCTCGGGCGTCACCAGCTCCAGGAGCATCGCCCGGGCGCGAGGCCGTTGCTCGGGCCGGAGACGGGCGACCACCGCGTCCGCGTGACGGGCCAGCGCGCCTTCCACGCCGCCCAGGGCCTCCAGCGCGGCGGCGGGGATGCGCTGGCGCTGGGAGTCCCGTGCCTCCCAGAGTGCCTCCAGCGCGAACTGGAGCAGGGGCAGGCCGCCCTCCGCTCGGGCCGCGGAGGCGACCAGGGCATCCACCATGGCGGGGTTTTCGAAGCGCATGCCCAGCACGCGGACGGGGCCCTCCACGGCTTCGCGAAGTCCGTGTTCGGAGAGGGCGCGCAGCAGGTGGAGCGCGCGCGGCACTTCATCACCCAGGCCTGGGAGGGCCACCAGCCGCGTGAGGCAGTCGCTGCGCGCGGTGGCGAGGAGGTGGACGCGGGGCGCGCGGCGCAGCACCAAGGCCAGCTCCTCGGCGAGCCGGGCCGCCTGCGTGGGCTCCGAGAAGGTGACGAGCTCCTCGAGCTGGTCGATGAAGAGGAGCAGGGGCGGGGCGCTCGCGGGGCGGCGACGCAGGGCCCGGGCCAGGACGCCAGGCTCCTCGGTGGCGAGGCGTGCGCGCAGGGCCTCCGCGCGCTCCCCGGCCGCGGGGGCCAGCAGCTCCACCCAGGTCTCCAGCGGCCGGCGCCCGGGTGTCCCGGAGAGGACCGCCCACGCGGGGTCGCCCTCCTCCAGGCCGCTCTGACTGACAGCAGGGAGAATGCCCGCCCGGCACAGCGAGGATTTGCCCACGCCGGAGTCGCCCGCCAGCAGGACGAAGGTGTCGCCGCGCAGCCGGTCCAGGACCTCTCGCAGCTCGGGCTCGCGGCCGAAGAAGACGCCCCGGTGCGCGGCATCGAAGGCGCGCAGGCCCAGGTAGGGATTGCCGGCGGGGAGGGCGCTGGCGCGCGTGGGCGTGCTCAGCGCTTCGAGTGCTTCTCGAAGCGCGTCGCCAGACTCGTAGCGCCGGGCCGGGTCCGCGTCGAGGCAGCGGTCCACGATGGCGGCGAAGGCTGGCGACAGTCCCGGTGCGTGCCCGGCGAGGGGCGCGGGGGGACGCTCCTGTATCGCGGCGCCGAGCTGCTCCAACGGTACGCCCTCATGGGGCGCGCGGCCCGCGCACAGCTCGTAGAGGAGCACGCCCAGCGCATAGACGTCGCTGGCCCGGCTGGCGTGTTCACCGCGCCACAGCTCCGGCGCGAGATAGAGCGGCGTGCCTGGGACGAAGGCCTGTCGGGCCTCGTCGGAGCCTGGCGCCGGGAGGTCGCTTGTCCCGGTGTCGGCGCGCGGGCCGGTATCTCGCCCCGACATGACGGGGAGCGGCCGGGTGTCCACGGGCCGTGGTCCAGCCAGCGGCTGGGTGTCGGTGGGTGTTGGCCCTGATGAAGACGGGACGTCCGCGCCCGCCACCGAGGTGGGGAGCTCCACCTCCGCGACCGCGGCCTCCGCGAGTCCGAAGTCGAGCAGCTTCACCTCGCCGTCCTCGGACAGGATGGCGTTGGCGGGCTTGATGTCCCGGTGGAGGATGCCGCGCCGGTGCGCCGCGGCCAGTCCTCGCGCGAGCCCGAGGCCCAACGTGAGCGCCAGCCGTGCATCCACCGGTCGCCGCAGCCGGTCCAGCGGCGTTCCTTGGATGAGCTCGGACACCAGGTAGGGCTGACCCCGCACCTCGCCGACGCGGTGGATGGCCACCACGTTGGGGTGCTGGAGCCGGGCGATGGCGCGCGCCTCCTGGAAGAAGCGCGCGCGCGCCGCCGCGTCCGGCAGCCGGCCCTGCGCCGTGGCGATGAACTTCACCGCCACCCGCCGGTCCAACAGCGTGTCCTGCGCCAGGAACACCTGTCCCATGGCGCCGTGCCCCAGGGGGCGCAGCAGCCGGTACTCCTCGAACTCCGCGGGGGGATTCAATCGCCCGGAGGAGGAGGTCATCCGCTGGGCGTCCCTTTGCGCGAGGCGCGGGGGTGCAGTCCAAGCTGCTTCAGCTTGAACGAGAAGGTCCGGATGGGCATGCCAATCATCGCCGCCGCGCGAGTCTGGACGCCCTCGGCCTCATCGAGCGCCTCCTGCATGCGGCGGCGCTCCAGGTCTCGAATCTCCTGGGCCAGGGGAACACGCGTCTTCTGGGTCGCCACCCGTTCCGCCGCCGCGGGAGGCGGCCCCAGGTCCTGCGCCAAGGGCTGCGTGGGCGCGCCGGTGCCACGAGGCTGCATGCGCGAGGGGAGGTGGTGCGGCTCCACCACGTTCTCCGGCACGGCGGCCGCCGCGTAGTCCATCAGGTTGCGCAGCTCGCGCACGTTGCCGGGCCACGCGTGTCGGGACAGGGCGTACAGCGTGCCCGCGGACAGCTCCATCTCCTCACGGCCCAGCGACTGGCACGCCCGGGCCAGGAAGTCGCGCGCCAGGAGCGGCACCTCGCGCGGGCGCTCCCGCAGCGGTGGCAGCAGCACCGTCGCCGCGCCGAGCCGGAAGTACAGGTCCTCCCGGAACCGCCCCGCGGTCACCTCCGCTTCCAGGTGCCGGTGCGTGGCGGCCACCACGCGCAAGTCGATGGGGCGCTCCCGCACGTCGCCCAGGCGGGTGATGCGGCGGACCTCCAACGCGCGCAGCAACTTGGCCTGCGCGGAGGGGGGGAGCTCGCCCACCTCGTCCAGGAAGACGGTGCCGCCCTGGGCGCTCTCCAGCAGGCCCACGCGGGTGGCGTTGGCACCCGTGAAGGCGCCGCGCTCATGGCCGAAGAGCTCGCTCTCCACCAGCCCCTCTGGCAGGGCCGCGCAGTTGATGGCGATGAAGGGCTTGTCCGCGCGCGGAGACCAGTGGTGCACGGCGAAGGCGGCGTTCTCCTTGCCCACGCCCGTTTCACCGCACACCAGCACGGGCAGCTCGCTGGCCGCCAGCCTGCGCAGCAGCGCGTAGAGCTGCGCCATGGCGGGGTCCGCGACCAGCACGGTGCGGTCCGCCAACGTCAGGCGGGTGATGCCTTCGGCCGCGGGCGCCCACGCGCCGGACACCGCGGTCCGGGCCGCTGCACGCGCCGCCGCCACCAGGGACTCCGCGTCGCAGCCGTCCGAAGGACAGGTCGCGATGCCCAGGCGCCCCTGGGGACACGCGGCCAGCAGCGCACCGACGCGCTCACCCAGGCCATCCTCGCCCGGCTCTCCAGAGACCTCGGGCATCATCCACAGCAGGTGCGAGCCGTCCAGCCAGCCCGCGGCTTCCGCCGGGCCCGCCTCCGCCGCCAACAAGGCCTCCGCGGCTTCGTGTCCCACGCAGCCCCGCTCCGGCAGCGCGAGCACCAGCGCGGTGAGCGGCCGGCCATACCGCAAGGCACGCTCCGCCTCCTCGCGCAGCCGCGCCATCAGCCGTTCCGCCTGGAGCGGGGCGTGCGCGGGAGCGGCGCGTGCACGCGTGCGCACCACCGCGACCACGGCGCCAAAGGACACCACGTCACCGGACAGCAGGGGCTGCGCGGTGTCCACGGGGCGGCCGTTGAGGGTGGTGCCGTTGTGGCTGCCCAGGTCCACCAGGCGCGCGCCTTCCTCCGTCAACACCAGACGCGCATGGCGGCGTGACACGCTGTCGTCGCGCAGGCACAGGTCCGCCTGCTCGTCGCGGCCCACCAGCACCACGCCTTCGGCGGGGAGGGAGAACCGCGACGTCGAGTCCCCCTCCAACACCAGGAGATACGAGGCGCCGGAGTCTGATGATTCCGGGGCGCTCCCAAGAGGGCGCGTGTCGCGAGCACTGGGCTGTGAATGGGCCATGACGGGGCAGAGAATGCTGTCACGCCCACACTGGACCGGGCAACCGGGGGCGCGTCCAGACGTGCGCCGGTCCGGGCTCCACACGTCCGGGCGTCTCACGGTCGCAGCGTCATGGGAAGCGCCTCACCCGCACGCGACAGGTAGATGCGCGAGGTCAGCCGGCCGCCGTCGTCCGCGGGCCGCATCACCGCCTGCCCCTGGAGGCCGTTCACCCTCATCAGCGATGACAGCAATTCCGCGCGCGCCTCGGCCGCGTCGTGCTCCACCTCCAGCACACACAGCCGGGTGCGGCAGTCCACGCGCGTCAGCCGTGAGCCCGCGAAGTCCGCACCGCCGAACGCACGGGTGACGAGCGTCTCCGTCTGTCCCGCCCACTCCCTGTCACGCGGCTCGGTATGGGCGGCGGCCTGCAACTCGGCCTCCAGCTCCTGCCGCCGCTCCTCGCGAGCCACCTCCAGCGTGGCCGGGTTTGGCGAGGTGGGCGTCGCCGCCTGGGGTTCGGGCGCTGCCTCCTCCCCGGGCACGGGCAGCGGAGCGGGGGGCCCCACGGACTCCACGCGTCGCATCAGGTGCCCTTGTCCCCGGCGCAGCGCCTCCAGCTCCGCGCGCAGCGCCCGCACCTCCAACGTCAGGTCCGCTGGGGACCCGGGCCGGGCCTCTGCCGCTTCCACGCGCGCCGGTGTGGCTTCGGGCGTGGCCCCCCACATGCTCCACCCAACGGCGGCGGCGACGGCGGCCGTGGCCAGACCCAGGATTCCCCAACGAACCTGTCGCATGGTGGCTACTCCGTGACGACGAAGCTGGCGAGGACGGACGAGTACGTGCTGGAGCCGCTGGTGTACTGCCCCGGCAGCACGCAGCGCAGGCTCACGTAGCCATTGAGGCTCGCGAACACCGACGGCAGGCTGATGGAGAAGGTGTTGTGGCTGGAGGTGTTCGCACCCCAGTTGGAGCACGCCGCGGACGAGGCGAGGGCGGTGCCGTCCTTCTCGGCCACCGTCGCGGTGCAGCAGACGTTCTCCGTCAGGTGCGGGTCCAGCGCGGTGACGCTGACGGACAGCGATTCCGTGAAGGAGGGGATGGAGACGTTGCGCTGAATCGGGCAGACGACCTCAATGGTGTTCGAAGTCGAGTTGAGGAGGCGACCACTGCGGAAGATGGTCGGGTTCGCGAAGCCAGAGACAGACGTACAGAGCGAACCCGAGTAGGTCGCGGTCCCCGCGAGGGCGGGCAGGGCGCTGAGCATCGCGAGCGCGGCAACGGACTTCGACACGAACGAAAGCGACTTCTTCATGGAGCTCTTCCTGGCTTCACACCCTCGTCGCGGCGTCGCGTCATGCGGGCCGGCGGAGCGTGGCGAGCAGGGGAAGAGCAACCCGGATGCCAGCCTTTGCACCGCGCCGGTGCCTGGAGAATCCATCGCAGGTGAGGCAGCTGTTGCCGCGCCCGCGCCATTCCGGTGCGGCAAGGCTTGCCAACCCCGGCAGGACTTGCCGTTCCTACGGCGTGGTGGTGGGGGCCCTGCGCTGGCGCGCGCAAGCGGCCTGGATATCGGGCCGGAACGCTCGGCGTCCGCAACCATGACGAAGGGGGCCGCCCGGTGCATTGATGCCCGGCGCTCAACTGTAGTGAAGTACCTCCGTGCCGGTTCCTTCCTCTGCTCCCGCGTCCGCGTCGCGTCCGGTGGGGCCGCTCCAGCTCCTCGCGCTTGGCGTCAATGGCATCGTCGGCGTCGGCATCTTCTTCGCTCCGGCGGAGGTCGCCGCGCTGGCGCCGGGGGCCAGCGCCATTGCCGCCTTCGCGCTCACCGGGCTCGCGCTGATACCGGTGGCGCTGGCCTTCGCCGTGCTGGGCCGGCGGTTCGACGCGGACGGCGGGCCTGTCCTCTTCGCGCGCGCGGCCTTTGGAGAGCGGGCGTCCTTCCTGGTGGGGTGGGTGGCCTATGTCAGCGCGTTCCTGAGCACGGCCGCGGTGGTGGCCGGCCTCTCCCAGGCGGTGGCGCCCTCCCTGGGCCTGGAGGGGGCGCTGGGGCAGCGCGTGCTCGCCTCCGTGCTCGTCACGGCGTTGGCGGGCGTGGTGGCGTCCGGCATTCGCGTGTCGGCGGGGACCTGGACGGCGCTCACCGTCGTCAAGCTGCTGCCGCTGGCCGCGCTGCTGGTGGCGTTCCTGGCGCTGTCGGGGCCACCTCCCGCCCAGGTGGTGGCCGCGCGCCCGGCCATGGACGTGTCCTGGCTGCGCGCGGGGTTGACGGTGATGTTCGCCTACCAGGGCTTCGAAATCGTCCCGGTGATTGCAGGGCAGGTGCGCTCATCGTCGCGCACCGTGCCGCTGGCCACGGTGGGCTCGCTGCTGGTGGCGGTGCTGCTGTACGTGGGCCTGGTGTGGGCGTGCGTGGCCGCGCTGCCGGAGCTGGCCACCCAGGCCCACGTACAGCAGCACCGCCACCAGCAGCGAGCC
>NZ_JABXEP010000127.1:0-24784 GCF_013372605.1 Myxococcus sp. AM009 | reverse complement strand
GCCCGGTGTACGGCGAGACGGGGGAGGTGGTGGGGGCCACGGTGATTCTCCAGGACGTGACGCGGCTGCGGCGCTTCGACGAGCTGAAGAACGACCTGGTGGCCACGGTGGCGCATGAGTTCCGTACGCCGCTCACGTCCCTGCGCATGGCGCTGCACCTGGTGACGGAGGGGGTGGTGGGGCCGGTGACGGAGAAGCAGGCGGACCTGCTGTTCGCGGCGCGCGAGGACTGCGAGCGGCTGCAGGGCATCGTGGATGACCTGCTGGACTTGTCGCGCATCCAGGCAGGGCAGCTTCAGTTGGAGCTTCGCCGGGTGCCGGCGGAGGTGTTGGTGGACGCGGCGCTGGAGGCGCAGCGCGCGGCGGCGGAGGAGCGCGGGGTGCGGCTGTCGGGGCAGGTGGCGCTGGACGTGGCGCCGGTGGACGTGGACCCGGACCGGCTGGGGTTGGTGCTGGGGAATCTGGTGGGCAACGCGGTGAAGCACACGCCCATGGGCGGCGAGGTGGAGGTGCGCGTGTCGCGGGGCGCGCGCGGGGTTCGCTTCGAGGTGCGGGACACGGGGGAGGGGATTGCCGTGGAGCAGCAGGCGCGCATCTTCGAGAAGTTCTACCGGGCGCCCGGCGCGCCGGCGGGAGGCGCGGGGCTGGGCCTGTCGATTGCGAAGGACATCGTGCAGGCGCACGGCGGGGACATCGGCGTGGTGAGCGCGCCCGGCCAGGGCAGCACGTTCTGGTTCACGCTGCCCCGGCGGGAGGAGCCCGGGCCAGAGCGTGCGTGAGGGACTGGCGGACAAGCCACAGGGTGAATCAGACGCCTTATGTACGGTGGGGCTGCGCTCATCCCTGAGTCACCTGCTGTGCCAGGCCAGGCACTTCGGCTGCTTGGGAAATCACTTGGGCGCGTTGAGTGGCCGTTGTTAGCAACATTGCGGTCACCGCAAGTTCAGTGGCGGTGGTCCGCGGCGCGGGAGGGGAGGCGCTCAGGTTCGCCCGGCGCCTCTTGAACGAGGGCGCGCATGCGAAAGACCGCATGACGGAGCGGCACCTCGCGACCACGGACATCGAGACTCTCCGCTCTGAAGCTGTGTCTCGCTGGGAGACCGGCGCCGAAGAGTTCAGCTGGCATTTCAAGCTGCTGCTTCGCTTGATGGTGATGCTGGAGTTTCACGAGCGGAACTACACCGTGAAGTCCTTCGACGAGCTTCAGGAGAAGAGACTCGCAGCCCCTGTTTGCATTTTCGCTGACCTCGGACTGCTGAGGAGTGGTGTGCCTCAGGGCAACACCGCACCCTCGTCTTCACGCAGCCTGCATCCTCGTGAGGTGGACTCGCGGCCTCAGGCGTTCGCCTGCCCCTGGAGCTTCTGCATCTCCTCGCGGCGGACCTCGGAGGCGGTGCGGACGATGTCCTTGCACGACATGCCCAGGTCCTCCTCGGTGACCTTCTGACCGAGCTTGGGCAGCACGTCCCGCTCCTCCATCGTCACGTGGTCCTTCACCACCTGCTCCAGCTCGCCGAACAGGGAGACCAGCTTCTTCGGGTCGTTGCGCGCGCGAATCATCTGGGCGATGAGCTGCGTCATCTCCCCGTGCTCCTCGACGGAGTCTTGAATCAGCTTGTCTCCCACCACCCGGCGCGCGGCGGGGTACACCCAGCGCTCCTCGATGGTGGTGTGCAGCGTGAGCGCCTCCGCGAGCTGGATGCCGAGCGCTTGCCTGCTCGCGTCGTCCTTCGCCGCGCGACAGGCGTCGAACAGCGCTTCCACCTCGCGGTGCTGCTGAATCAACAGGTCAATCACGTCCACGTCCGCGCTCCTTGGAATCGGTTCGGTGTCCTCCAACGCTCCGCATGCGTGCGGGACGCCGCAATCACCGCTCCAGGCACGCGGAGAAGCCCTGCCCGGTTCGGCACCATGAAGCCCCGGGTCGGCGCGCGCGCTCACGGCTGACGTGGACGTGAGGGCTCGGAAGTCCCTCAGCCCTCGCCCGACTCGTACTTCTTCCGCTTCCGCCACAGGGTGGACGCGTCGATGCCCAGCACCCGCGCCGCCTCGTCCAGGGTGGGCGCCGAGGCCATGACGCGCAGCACGTGCTCGCGCTCGACGTCCTCCAGCGTGTGCGGCCCGCCCAGCGCCATCACCGGGCTCCCCGCCGCGGCGATGCGGTCCGGGAACGCCTGCGGCTCCAGCACCTCCGCCGGCCAGACGATGAGCGCCCGCTCCATCGCGTTGCGCAGCTCGCGCACGTTGCCCGGCCACCCATAGGCCCGCAGCATCTGCTCCGTCGCGGGCGACAGCTCCGGCGGAGGGCGCTGCGCCGCTCGCGCGAAGAAGGCGACGAAGCGCCGGGCCAGCGAGAGCAGGTCCTCCGGCCGCTCCCGCAGGGACGGCAGCTTCACCTCGATGACGTTCAGCCGGTAGAGCAGGTCCTCGCGGAAGCGCCCCTCCGCCACGTCCTTCTCCAGGTCCCGGTTCGTCGCCGTCACCACCCGCACGTCCGCCTTGCGCGTGCGCCCCTCGCCCAGCCGTTCGAACTGCTTCTCCTGCAGGAAGCGCAAGAGCTGCGCCTGGAGCCCCGGACTCATCTCCGCGATTTCATCCAGGAACAGCGTGCCCCCCTCCGCCGCCTCCACGCGCCCCGGCTGGTCCTTCACCGCGCCGGTGAACGCGCCGCGCGCGTGGCCGAACAGCTCGCTGGCCAGCAGCTGCTCTGACAGCGTGGGGCAGTTGACGGTGACGAAGGGCCGGCGCCGCCGCGCGCTCATCGAATGCAGAGCGCGGGCGAGCACCCCCTTGCCCGTGCCACTCTCTCCCCGCAGCAGCACCGCCGCGTCGGACGCCGCCGCGCGCGTCAACAGCCCGATGGCCGCGTGCATCGCGGGCGAGGCCGTCTCCAACGTGGCCTCCGGCACCGCCTGGGACAGCTGCCCCTCCAGGTTCTCCAGCTGCGACGCCAGCTCCCGGTGCCGCCGCGCCTTCTCCACCACGTGGCGAATCTGCGCGGGCGTGAAGGGCTTGGGCAGATAGTCCCGCGCCCCGCGCCGCATCGCCTCCACCGCCGTGTCGAACGTGGCGTAGGCGGTGATGAGCACGACGTCCAGGTGGGGTGACTCGGCCAGGAGGCGCGGCAGCAGCTCCATGCCGCTGGCCGTGCCCAGCCGCAGGTCGACGAGGGCCAGGTCGGCGGGGCCTTGCGCCAGCGCGGCCAGCGCGGCCTCGGGGGTGGCCGCCTCACGTACTTCGCAGCCGAAGCCCTCCAGGCACACGCGCAGGGTGTGGCGGATGTTCCGCTCGTCGTCCACCACCAGCACTCGCATGGGGCGCTCTCGAACGTCCATGGCTTCATCCTAGGCGCAATCCCCGCCGGCACACGGCCAGACCTCCCTCCCAGCGTGCGGGAGCACACGCAATGGCCGCCCGGGTGTTGGCGGTTGCCACACATCCCCTGCACTCCGTGCTGGCGTTGCTCGCCGGTTTGG
This sequence comes from Myxococcus sp. AM009, assembly GCF_013372605.1. Taxonomy (NCBI): domain Bacteria; kingdom Pseudomonadati; phylum Myxococcota; class Myxococcia; order Myxococcales; family Myxococcaceae; genus Myxococcus; species Myxococcus sp. AM009. The sequence goes on along the minus strand of NZ_JABXEP010000127.1, from coordinate 21,308 downwards.
GCTGGAACAGGGCCCGTATGCGCTTGATGGGGATGATGGCAGGCGGCCCACCGCCCGAAGACGGTGACGAGGAGAACGTCTTCTCCCGCGCCCGAGGCCCCTCGCCGGCCGAGCTGCGGAACCGGAAGATCGTACTGGTGGGGCTCGGGCTGCTGTTGCTCGGTGCCATCTGCCTGTACCTCCTGGGCGGGGAGAACCGGGCGCTGAACGCGCTATCTCCCGCGCAGCGCGCCTCGCTCTTCGAGGAGACGCGCGAGTCCTTCCGCGAGCTGTGCATGGGCGACGCGGGCACCACCCGCTTCCCGAAGCGCTGCGCGCGGATGGCGGACTTCCTCACCCGCTTCACGGAATGCGACGAGACCTGCCAGCGGGAGATTGCGCCCGCGCTCCAGCGCTCCGTGCGCTGACCCGAGCCCTTGCTCGGGAAGCGACGCCCTTCCCTCCTGTCCTGAGAGCACTGCGAAACCGGGCTACCGGGATGCACGCCCGTGGGTGGGGTCGGGTCCTACCCGGCTTTCACGGCGCTCCGAGTCCGTCTGCACGACACGGGCGGTGAGAGTTACCCGCCCGCGGACAGTTGGCTATCCTACGACGCGCGGCGTGAGCACCTGCCGCACGAGGATGTGGCTCCCATGGGAGTCCACGGAAGGATGGCGACATGTGCTGGCGCAGCGGGCCCTGGAAGACGGGGTTGCTCTTCCACAGCCGGATTCTGGCCGCGGCGCGCGGCATGGATTCGCGGGCGTTGAAGGGTGCTCACGGTAGCGGGGAGGCCAGCGGGTGCGTTTGAAGCTCAAGCAGAAGATGATGTTGTTGCCGGCTGTTGTCGCGGTGTTCCTGGTGGCCATCCTGGTGGCGTTCTTCGCCCTGGGGGCGCGCTCCGGTGGCGTGTACGCGCGCATCAGCAGCTCGCACGTGCCCACCATCGAGCTGAGCCGTGAGGTGATGCACCGCTACCCGGGCCTGCACCGCAACGTGGTGGTGGCGGTGACGGGGAAGGTGGCGGGGGGGCTGGAGCCGGCGCGCGCGGAGGTGCGCGAGCTCCAGGCGAAGCTCGACCTCGCGCGGGCCGTCCCGGGGGCCAACGCCGAGCGCACGGAGGCGCTCAAGGAGGCCCTGAGCACGTACTGGACGGCCGCCGAACAGGCGCTGGCGTTCGCGGTGGCGGATGACGCGCAGGCGGCGCCCACGTTCGCGGCGGTGGAGGCCCAGGCCGCGTCGCTGCGCGAGGCGCTCCAGAAGGCCGTGGACGAGGACTCCCAGGCCATCGCCAGCTCCTACGCGGAGGTGGCCGGGCTGCACAGCGCCAGCACGTGGGCGGTGACGGCGCTGGTGCTGCTGTGCATCGCGCTGACGGTGGGGCTGGCCTACTGGCTGCACCGCGAGGTGACGCTGCCGCTGGCGAAGCTGACCCACGTGGCCACGCGCATCGCGGAGAAGGGCGACCTGACGCAGGCCATCGACGTGAGCGCTCACGACGAGGTGGGCGAGCTGGCGCGCGGCTTCCAGGTCATGGTGTCCCGGCTGCGCGACGTGCCCACCACCATCCAGACGGTGGTGACGGACCTGACGGAGGCGGCGAAGACGCTGACGCAGGCCAGCCAGGAGCAGGTGAACTTCCTCACCAACCAGTCCCGCAGCCTCACCGAGGCGAGCACCACCATCGCCGAAATCGCGCAGACGTCCAGCATGGCCGCCAGCCGCGCGGAGATGGTGCTCCGCGTGGCGGGACAGGCGGACGCGTTCAGCGCGTCCGGCCAGGAGTCCATCGAGAAGAGCGCGGAGGGGCTCCAGCAGATTCGCCAGCGCGTGGGCGCGCTGGTGGGCAGCATCGGGCACCTGAGCGACCAGGCCGTGCACGCCGGTGAAATCATCGGCAGCGTGAAGGACCTGGCGGACCAGTCCAACGTGCTCGCGCTCAACGCGGCCATCGAAGCGGCGCGCGCCGGGGAGCAGGGCCGGGGCTTCGCGGTGGTGGCGCGGGAGATGCGCTCACTCAGCGGTCAGTCGCTGCAGAGCACCCAGCGCATCGGCAAGATTCTCCTCGAAATCAACCAGGCCATCCGCCAGACGGTGGGCATCGCCGAGGGCGACAGCGAGAAGATGGAGGAGGGCATCGAGCAGGTGCTCGCCTCGGCCGACACGCTGAAGGAAATCACCACCGTGGTGCAGGAGAGCAGCCAGGCCGCGCGCCAGATTGTCGCCTCCGTCACCCAGCAGAACGCGGGCATCGCGCAGATGACCGAGGTGATGACCACGCTGTCCTCCATGATGGCGGACGTGGTGACGGCCACGATGACGGCCGAGCAGGCGGTGACGCAAATCAACACGTCGCTGGGGCAGCTCCAGGCGCTGTCCACCGGCTTCCGCGTCTGACACGGCCGCCGGGCCGCGCGGGTGCCACCGTCCTGGGTGGCACCCCGGCCCGGGGCTTGGGCTCACTCCCCCTGCATCAGCCCGGTGACGCGCCCGTCGTCGTGGACGGTGACGCGGCGGGCGGCGGGCTCGCGCGGCAGGCCGGGCATGGTGAGGATGTCGCCGGTGAGCGCCACCATGAAGCCCGCGCCCGCGGACAGCCGCACCTCGCGCACGGTGAGCGTGAAGCCGCGCGGCCGTCCCAGCTTCGTGGGGTCATCCGACAGCGACAGGTGCGTCTTCGCCATGCACACCGGCAGCCCGGCGCCGCCCAGCGCGCGGACGGCGTCCAGGTCCTTCTTCGCGCTCGTGGTGAAGGCCACGTCGTCCGCGCCGTAGACGGTGCGGGCGATGGCGGCCACCTTCTCCTCGGGCGTCCGCGCCACGTCATAGAGGAAGCGCGGCTGGGGCGGCGCGGCGTCCGTGCCGTCCAGCATCTCCAGCACGCGGTCGGCCAGCTCCAGCGCGCCGTCACCGCCTCGCGAGAAGCCGTCGCACACGGCCAGCTCCACGCCGCGGGCCCTGCCGAAGGCGCGCAGCTCCTCCAGCTCGGCCTCGGTGTCCTGCGGGAAGCGGTTGACGCACAGCACGGCGGGCAGGCCGAAGGCGGCCACCGACTCCAGGTGCTTCTCCAGGTGGGCGAAGCCGCGCACCAGGGCCTCGCGGTCCGGCTCGGCCACGCGCGCGGGGGCGGCGCCGCCGTGGTGCTTCAGCGCGCGCAGCGTCACCACCAGCACCACGCCCCGGGGCCACAGCCCGCTGCCGCGGCACTTGATGTCCAGGAACTTCTCCGCGCCCAGGTCGAAGCCGAAGCCCGCCTCCGTGATGACTTCATCCGCGTAGGCCAACCCCATCCGCGTGCCCAGCACGGAGCTGCACCCGTGGGCGATGTTGGCGAAGGGGCCCGCGTGCACCAGCGCCGGGCCGCCCTCGCGCGTCTGGGCGAGGTTGGGCATCAGCGCGTCCTTCAGCAGCGCCACCATGGCCGCCGCCGCGTCCACGTCGCGCGCGCGCACCGGCTGGCCGTCCCGGGTGTGGCCGATGATGACGCGCCCCAGCCGCGCCTCCAGGTCCTTCAGCCCCTCCGCGAGCGCGAGGATGGCCATGACCTCGCTGGCGGCGGTGATGTCGAAGTGGTCCTCGCGCGGCACGCCCTGCGCCTTGCCGCCCAGGCCGACGATGACGTTGCGCAGGAAGCGGTCGTTCATGTCCAGCGCGCGCCGCCAGCGCACGCGCGTGGCATCCAGGGCCACCGGCTGGCCGTAGAAGACGGCGTTGTCCACCAACGCGGCCAGCAGGTTGTTGGCGCTGGTGATGGCGTGCAGGTCGCCGGTGAAGTGCAGGTTGATGTCGGCCGCGGGCTCCAGGCTGGCCTGCCCGCCGCCGGTGCCGCCGCCCTTCACGCCGAAGACGGGCCCCAGGGACGGCTCGCGCAGGGCCGCCACCACGCGGCGCCCCCGCTTGCGCAGGCCCATGGCCAGCGCCACGGACATCGTGGTCTTCCCTTCGCCCGGCGGCGTCGGGTTGATGGCGGACACGAGCACCAGGCGTCCCTGCCGGCCGCCCCGCTTGCCGAGCGCGTCCAGCGACACCTTGGCGCGGTGGGTTCCCCACGGCAGCACATCCTCGGGAGACAGGCCCAGCTCCGCGCCCACGTCGGTCATGGCTCTCAGCGTCATGCCGGGAATCTCCGCGCGGACCTGTCGGCGGTCAACGGCGCAGACGCGTGCCTGTTGGAATCCAGGGCCGTGAAGCCCGCTGGCGCGCGTCAGTCCAGGCGGAAGCCTTCGGGGGCGCGCGGGTCCTTCCTGTCATACATGTTGAGGTAGAGCATCACCGGCTCCTCGAGCCCTTCGTAGCTGACGATGTACACGTCGAGCATGCCAGCGCCGAAGGGCGAGCCCTCCGACTCGAAGGCGCAGCAGCTTCCTCGCCGCTCGTAGCGAACCTTCTGCCCCTGGGGTCCCCGCAGGTGCTGGAGGTATTCATGTTCCCCGTCGACGCCGCCGCCCACGTGGATGGGGTCGTCCTCGCTGAAGCCATAGCCGGAGGGCGCGCTGGAGGGGGTCGCCGCTTCCGTGGCGGGCTCGGCCGGCCGGGTGGCGCTGGCGGTGGAGGCACAGCCCGTGGCCAGCACTGGCATCAGGAGGAGCATCGCGAGGCGGGAGGTCGTCATGCGGTGAGAGCCTACCGCTTTCGCAGGGCAAGCGGCCTTGGCGTCGGAGCCCCCACGGCGGTGGCGGTCGAGCAGGGCGGCCCCTTTCACGCCCTTGGCGGGCGCCGCATCTTTCCGCCGGAAACGTCCCGCCAACGAGGCCGAGGAGCGCCCATGTCGAAGGCCCACATCCATGAGCGAGGACGGCGCGGCTGGGGCGCGCCGGGGTCCGCCGAGGCCCGTCACCCGAGCGGGCCCAGCTTCGCTCCGGCGCTGCTGAGCTTGGGGCAGGCGCTCCAGGCGGCGCTCATCGTCGACGCGTACGGGCGCGTGGCCTGGATGGACCCGGCGCTGATACACGCCACCGGACCGCATGACGCGCCCTTCGAAGGGCGCCCCGTGGAGGTGGTGCTCGCTCGGCTGCCCTGGCTCGCGCAGGCGATGCGGCCCGCGCTCCGGGGCAAGGCCGGTGTCCACGAGGAGCCGGGCCTGAAGGCCTTCGTCCTGCCCGTGTTCGACGAGCAGGGGACCTTGCTGGGGGCCTGCGCGCGCCTCCAGGTTCCCGAGTCCTCGGTGGGGCAGGTCGCCGAAGGCGGGGGGACGCGGCCCGCGCTGGAGAGCCTGGCGCACATGAACTCGGTGCTGCGCGCCACGTTCGACTCGATTGCGGAAGGCGTCATCGTGGTGGACCTGAACAAGCGCGTCACGGCCTTCAACAAGCGCTTCCTCGACATCTGGGGGCTGACCGAGGAGATGATGGTGGACCGCGACGCGGAGCGGGTGCTGGAGCGCTCGGCGGGCGGCGTGAAGCACTCGGAGTCGTTCACCTCGCGAATCCGGGAGCGCTTCGAGGCGTCCGCGCAGGTGGACGTGGAAGTCGTGGAGTTGCTGGATGGGCGCATCCTGGAGCGCAAGTCGCTGCCGCAGCGGATGGGAGGCACCATCATCGGCCGGGTGTGGAGCTACCGGGAGGTGACGGCGGAGCGGCGGGCGGAGGCAGAGCGCGAGCGGCTGCTGCGTGAAGCCCAGGAGGCCATCCGCGTGCGGGATGACTTCCTGTCCATCGCCGCGCACGAGCTGAAGACACCGCTCACGCCGCTGAAGCTGCACCTCCAGATGCTGCGGCAACAGAGAGCCGAGGCGGACGGGGCCCCCGCCCGGCACGTGGACAAGTCGTTGATGCAGGTGAGCCGTCTGACGGGATTGGTGAATGACCTGCTGGACACCTCGCGCATCCAGGAAGGGCGGCTGACGCTGAAGCATGGGCCCGTCGTGTTGCAGGAGTTGTCCCACGACGTCGTCTCCGAGATGCGCCTGTCCAGCGCGCACCACCGGGTCGAGTACGAAGCGCCGGAGGCACCCCTGGTCGTCCTGGGCGACGCGGACCGGCTCGCGCAGGTCCTGGTCAACCTGATGGAGAACGCCTTCAAGTACAGCCCCAGTGGGGGAACGGTTCACGTCCGGATGGCTCGGGAGGAACGCCACGCCCACGGCTCCGTCCAGGACGAAGGCATTGGCATTCCGCGGGACCAGCAGGAGCACCTCTTCGAGCGCTTCTTTCGCGCTCGCAACGCGCCCATCTCCGGCTTCGGTGGCCTGGGCTTGGGGCTCTACATCTGCCGGGACATCGTCGAGCGGCATGGCGGCCGTCTGTGGGTGGAGAGCGAGCTGGGGCGCGGCTCCACCTTCCACTTCACCGTGCCGCTGGCGCCCGCGTGACAGCGCTTCACCGGAGCAGGGCTTGCGCGCTCTGTCGCTGGCGTGCCACCCGCAGACGCCACGCCGTCACGAGAATGCCCACGGCCAGGGGCGCCACGCTCCAGCGCCACAGCCCCTCCGTCCACAGGCGCTCGCGCAGCGGCGCGGGAGCCTGGGCGCCCAAGAGGAAGGCCGCGGTGGTCAGCACGAACACCGCGAAGCCCTTGCGAAGCAACGCGGGGGGCACGCGCCCCGCGAGCCTCCCGCCCACGAGGCTGCCCGTCAGCGCGGCCAGGAGGACTTCGCCGGTGAGCATCCAGGGCAGGTCCAGGTGGCCCAGGTGGCCTACCAGGCCCGCGGCGCACTGGAGCGCGATGACCACCAGGGACGTGGCGGTGGCGACTGGCATGGCCAGCCCCGCCAGGGAAAGCGCGGGCACGATGAGGAAGCCGCCCCCGGCGCCCACCAGTCCCGACAGCACGCCCACCGCGACGCCTTGTGCCAGCACGCGCGGAGCGGGGAGCGGGGGGGCGTCGGTGGCGACGGGCCCGGCTTCCCGGCGGCGAAGCATGGCCACGGCGGCGGCCACCATGACGCCGGCGAACAGGAGCAGCAGCGTGTCCGGCGCGAGGTGGGGATTGAGCCGGCCGCCGAGGAAGGCCCCGCCCATGCCACCCGCGCCGAACACGAGCGCGGTGCGCCAGCGGACGCGGCCCGCGCGCGCGTGAAGGACGGCCCCGCTGGCGCTGGTGACGCCCACCACCACCAGGGACATGGCGATGGCCGTGCGAGGCTCGACGTCCAGGACGTAGATGAGCAGCGGCACGGTGAGGATGGAGCCGCCGCCTCCGAGCAGACCCAGCAGGATGCCCACGAGCAGCGAGCCCGCGATGCCCGCGTACAGCATCACCGCTCGCCTTCCGCGCGCGCGACGGCGAGCAGGTCCTGGAACGTGCGCAGCAGGTGCTCGAAGGCGGCGGTGTCCCGCACGCCCGTTGGCCTCGCGGCCTGGAGCGCGTCGAGCACGGCGGTGAGTGCTTCCCGTGACGGGTTCGTCAGGGGGGGCACGGTGGGACCTTCGTGGGGCGGTGGTGCCAGGGCGCGGTGGAGGCCGTCGAGCAGCCCGTCGCGGACGGTGCCCAGTGTGGGCAGGGGGTGTGGGACGGTGCGCACCACGGGCAGCCGCGCGGTGTTCCATGCGAGCATCCCGCCTCGCAGGTTCATCACCCGGGTGAAGCCCAGGGTGACGAGGCTCATGGCCGCCCTCGCCGAGCGCGCCCCGGAGCGGCATACCAGCACCACGTCCGTGTCACGCGGCCAGGCGTCGACGACGTCCTGCACCGTGGCCAGCGGCGCGTGCCGGATGCCCGGGAGGTGGCCCAGGATGCCGTCGAGCTCGGCGGCCTCGCGCACGTCGACCCGCGTGAGCTGGGAGGGCGGCGGGAACGCCGCGAGCTGTCCCACGTCCACGTCGCGGTAGCCCGCGGGATGGGGCGTGGCGTTGTCGAAGAGCGGATGCATGGGGACGCCGCGTGGCCTCAAGGCTGGAGGGAAGGTGAGGGCGGCGTGTGTCCGCAGGCCCGGTTGGCGGGGACGGCCACGTCCAGCTTCTTGGGCGGCGGGAGCTGGAGCGCGTTCATCAAGAGGATGAAGTCCTCGCGCGTGCGTCCGGCGAGCCGGGGGTTGTGCTGCTTCTCCTCGCCCACCGTGGACGTGGCGTGCCCGGCGTAGTCGTGGCCGGGGTACACCGCTGTGTCGTCAGGCAGGGTGAAGAGGACGCGGGTGATGGCGTCGTAGAGCTGGCCCGGGTCGCCGTTCTGGAAGTCCGTCCTTCCGGTGCCTCGGACGAGCAGCGCGTCTCCGGTGAAGAGACGGCCGTCACAGAGGAAGCTCAGGCTGTCGTCGGTGTGGCCGGGCGTCTCGAGGACACGGACTTCGAGGCCGCCCACGCGCACGAGGTCTCCGTGGCGCACGGTCCGGTCCACGCAGGGCGCGCCGCGACGGGAGGCCACCACGGTGGCGCCTGTCCGCTCGCGGAGCACCCCCGCGCCGGTGACGTGGTCGGCGTGGACGTGCGTCTCCAGCACCACGGACAACGTGAGGCCCAGCTCCCGGAGGAGCTTCAGGTCGCGCTCCGTCTGCTCCAGCACCGGGTCGATGAGCGCGGCGGCGCCCGTGGCCTCGTCGGCCAGGAGGTACGTATACGTCGAGGTGTCCGCATCGAAGAGCTGGCGGAAGAGCATCGATTGCCTCCGTCGGAGTGGGGGTACGAGGCCGTGATTGCCAGCGGCGTGCCATCAGGCCGGGCGGTGGAGGCGGAGGGGCTCGTGTCGAGGGGACGCGGGTTGCCGGCACCGTGGAAACGCACCCTGCGGGCAAGATGGCGTGCTTCAAGCGCGCTCCTGTGAAACGCGCCTGAAACACCGCCTGAAACGTCGTTGGGGGCCCATGCTCGCGGTGCTCCGTGGCGTCAGGCAGCGAACGTGTGGCTGTGTCGGAGGGACGCTCCAGGCGCGGCGCTCAGCGTTCGGCCGTCGCGCCCAGGTCGCGCAGGCGCCGCCACAGCGTCACGCGGCTGACGCCCAGCAGGCGCGCGGCCTCGGAGCGGTTGCCGCCCACCTGGGCGAGCGCGGCGCGGATCCGCGCCGGCTCCAGCGAGGCCTCCGGGGCGGGCCTCGTCACGGGCGCTGGCTGCCGCGGCTCGGAGAACTCAGGCGGCAGGTCCGCCTCGTGGACCACCGGGCCTTCTCCGATGACGTAGGCGTACTCCATCACGTTGCGCAGCTCGCGCACGTTGCCGGGCCAGGCGTGCTCCTCCAGCAAGCGGCGGGCACCCGGAGAGAAGCGCTGCACGCGGCGGGTGCCTCGCTGGTGCAGCTCCTCCAGGAAGCGCAGGGCCAGCGGGAGGATGTCGCCTCGGCGCTCCCGCAGCGTGGGCAGGAAGAGCGGCACCACGCGCAGGCGGTACATCAGGTCCGCGCGGAAGCGCCCCGCCTCCACCTCGCGCCGCAGCGGCCGGTGCGTGGCGGCGATGATGCGCACGTCCACGGGCACGGGCTGCCGGCCTCCCACGGGGATGACGGTGCGCGTCTCCAGCACGCGCAGCATCTTCGCCTGGAGGTCCAGGGGCATCTCCGCCACCTCGTCCAGGAACAACGAGCCCTTGTCCGCGAGCCGGAAGTGCCCCGGACTGTCGCGCACCGCGCCCGTGAAGGCGCCGCGCACATGGCCGAACAGCTCGCTCTCCAGCAGGTTGGGCGGCAGCGCGGCGCAGTTGATGGCGCGAAACGGCCCGCGCGCCCGTGCCGACAGCGCATGCAGCGCGTGCGCGATGTGCTCCTTGCCGGTGCCCGACTCTCCGCGAACGAGCACGCTGGACTCGGTGCGGGCCACCTTCTCGACGATGCGGAAGACGCGCCGCAGCTCGGGCGCCTGGGTCCACAGGCCGTGGAAGAGCTCGGCGTGGCCTTCCAGCGCGCCCTCGGCGTCCGGCGTGATGAGCAGGGCCCACCCGCCCACGCGGGCGCCGCGCTTCAGGGGGACCGCGCGCACCCGCACGGACTTCAGGCGCCCGTCCACACGCAGGTGGGCGGAGGTCTCACGGCCGTCCTTGAGCAGGGCGTCCAGCGGCTCCGCGCCGTCGGGACGCACCAGGACGTGCGCCAGCGGCGCCCCGGCGCGAGGCGTGCCGCCCAGCAGGGCTTCGAGCGCGGGCGTGAGCGCGCTCACCTGCCGCGCATGGTCCACGAGGAGCACGGGGCCCGCGAGGGCATCCAGGGCAGGGAGCGCGAGGTGGGCGGTGGGCATCGTCGGTGCATAGCCCGCCACCCCGCATCTCATGCAAGGCCCCGCATCATGAAGGTCCAGTAGAGGTTCGGCAGGCCGTACTTCTTGAGCAGCCACATATCGCGCCGCTCCTGGAGGGTGTCGATGAGCGGGATGCTGGGCGCGGGCTTGCCGTCGTAGTCGAACTCGGCGAGCAGCAGGCGCCCATAGCCGGTGGTGAGGGGGCAGGACGCGTAGCCGTCATACCGCGCGGTCAGGGGCCGGTCCTTCATGCAGGCCAGGAGGTTCTCCACCAGCACCGGCGCCTGCTTGCGCACGGCGGCGCCCGTCCGGCTGGTGGGCAGGTCCGACGCATCACCGAGCGCGAAGACGTTCGGATGGTCCGGGTGCTGGAGCGTGTACTTGTCCGCCTTCACCCAGCCGGCATTGGGGCCCTCCTGCCAGGACAGCGGGCTGCGCTTGATGAAGTCCGGCGCGCTCTGCGGCGGGGTGACGTGCATCATGTCGTAGGTCAAGGTGACGCGCTCCGGCTGCCCGTCGCGCGGGGTCTCGAAGGTGGCCTCGCGCCGCTCGCCATCCACGGCGATGAGGTTGTGCTGGTAGCGGGGGGTGATGCCATAGCGGCGCACCACGCCCTCCAGCACGGCGGCGAAGGGCTTCACGCCGAAGATGACCTTCGCGCCGGAGCCGAAGACGACGCTGGAGCGCTCCAGCACGCCGGTGCGGCGGAAGTGGTCGGCGGCCAGGTACATGATTTTCTGGGGCGCCCCGGCGCACTTCACGGGCGTGGAGGGCTGGGTGAAGAGCGCGGTGCCGCCCTGGAAGCCCTTGAGCAGGCGCCACGTCTTGGGCGCGAGCTGGACGTCATAGTTGCTGCTGACGTGGGGTGTCTTCAGGGCCTCGCGCAGACCCGCGACCTTGTCCCAGTCGAGCTGGATACCGGGGGCGACGACGAGGAAGTCATAGCCCAGGCGCAGGCCGCCGCGGGTGAGGACCTCCCGCGCCTCCGGGTCTATCTCCGTGGCGGCGTCGCGGACCCACTTCACGCCGCGCGGGATGAGGCGGGACTCGTTGCGCACGGTGTCCTCGACGCGCGCCTCCCCGGCGCCCACCAGCGTCCACAGGGGTTGGTAGTAGTGGTGCTGGGAGGGCTCGAGGATGGCGACGCCCTTCTGTCCGGCGCGAGCCAGCCGGGCGGCCACCGTGATTCCGGCCGTGCCACCTCCGATGATGAGGACGCGATGGTGTTCGCGCACCGGCATCACCCTGGGGCCGGACGGCGTCACCGAATCCCCGCGGCCGAAGTCCTCGCTCATCTGCATGTCGCGCGCTCCCTTGTGACGCGTGAAACGGACAGGAGGCCCCAGCAGGGCCCGTGCCACACTCGTCCCCGAGTGCAGGCCTCGGGTGACGGGGTGAACAGGGTGTTTCCCGGTCGTTTCAGCGTGTTTCAAGGGGCACGGGCCGCGGCACCGGAAGAGAGGGCCCGGTGCCGCGCGCGGACCGCTACTTCCCGAAGATGCCGCGCAGGCGCTTCTTCGCTTCTTCCTCGGCGCGCTTCTTGGCCTCGGCCTCCAGGCGCGCCTTCTCCTCGGCGGCCTTGGCCTCCAGCTCCTTGCGCCTGGCCTCGGCCTCGGCGCGAAGCTTGTCCTCGCCGCCTTCGATGAGGCCCTGCACCTGCTGGCCGCGCTCGCCGCCAATCAGGCTGCCCGCCAGCGACGAGGCCGCCAGCTTCGCGATCTGCGTCACCGCTGGCTTCAGGTCCAGGCTGGTGACCTCCGGCTTCCACGCGGGGCCCGTCAGCTTCAGGCCCACGGGGATGGCGGCCGGCGGCGTCACCTTGCCCAGCGTCAGCGTCTTCACCGTGGCTGGCGTCAGCGACACGGAGCCTGTCAGGTCCAGCACGCCGTCCAGCCGGATGCCGCCGTCGAAGCTCAGCGCCGCCTCCGGACGCGACCACGTCAGCGGCTTGGAGAGCTGCGCCACGCCGTCCTTGATTTGCACGCTGAAGGGCAGGTCGCCGCCCAGCTTCGTCACCTGCTCGTTCTTCAGGCCCTTGGCCGCGATGGGCAGCGCCTTGGCGAGCGGCTCGGACACCGCCGACACCAGGTCCTTGCCCAGCAGCTCGCCATCCAGCAGGTCGCCATTGATTCCACCGAGCAGCGTCTGCTCGAGCTGGTCGGACGTGTAGCCCACGCCCTTCACGTCCACGTTGCCGTTGAACTTGCCCGTCACGGCTTTCTTTGGGGTGAATTGCGTCAGCGCCTGCTCCACCGCGACGCCCTCCACCTTCACCTTCGCCTCGAAGGGGCGCTGCTCGGGCAGCGGGCCCAGGCGCACCGTGGTGCCGTCCGCGACGATGCGCCCGCCGTAGACGCCCGTGGAGAACTTCTCCACCGTGATGAGGTCGTCGGTCATCTTCACCACGCCCGTCACTTGGGTCATGGTCATGTCCATGTAGCGCAGCGAGCCCACCGCGAAGCGGAGGTCGCCCCGGTAGCCGTTGAAGCGCGTCGGGTCATCCGACGGCGGCTCCTCCGGCGGCGGACCGCCACGCGCCTGGACTTCCTCCTCGCTCATCATCAGCGCGTCCGCGTCCAGGTTCTGGCTCTTGAGGTCCGCGGCGAACGTCGTCGTCTGCTGCTTTCCCGTCCCCGCGAGCGCGAAGGACGCGCTGCCCGTCAGCGTGTCCGCGAGCACGTTCGCGGTGAGCTTGGGGATGTCCACCTTCATGCCGGAGCCCTTGCCGGGCGCGTAGGTGCCCACGGCGCTCAGGTCCATCCGCTGTCCCGGGGCCTTGTCCACCAGCAGGCCGGGCCGCAGGTCGACGCCGCCCAGGTCCGCCTTCGCGTCGAAGCGCAGGGCGCCGCCCGTGGCCGCCGCGCCGGAGACTCGCGCGGAGAGCTTCATGGCCCCGCCCGCGTCCTTGGTGAGCTGGGCCGGCACGCGCAGCCGCACGGGCGTCAGGTCCACGTTGACGTCAATCGCCTGCGCGTCCTGCGTGCCGCTGCCGCGCACATCCAGGCCGATGGGGCCGGCAATCATCCCGTTGAGCTGCTTGCGCAGCGGCGGGTAGTACTCGGCGAGCGCGGCCGGGTCCAGGTTGCGGCCCGTCAGCTCGAAGCCCTCCACCGCGGGCGTGTCGGTGAGCAGGCCCTTCACGCTGCCCTTGCCGCTGAGGCTCGCGGGGCCCAGGTCCACCTTCAGCTTGTTGAGGGCCAGGTCGCCGGTGGTGATGTCGCCCGCGACGTCGGTGTCCACGACGACGTCCAGCGCCTTGCCGCCCTCGGAGCCGGTGAAGCTCAGGCCCAGGGCCTTGATGATGCCCACCAGCTTCGTGGGGCCCTGGCCGCCGGGGACGGCGCCGCCCAGGTCCGCCTGCCAGTCCGCGTCCAGCGTGCCCGCCCGCAGGCCGATGTCCGGCGGCAGGAAGGGGCCCAGCGGGGCGAGGTCGATTTTCTGCGCCTTCAGCGTCACGCGCTCGGGCGTGGGGACCAGCGTGGCCGGCAGCGGCGCGGCGTGCAGGGACACCTGGAGGTTCTGGGTGTCCGCGAGCACGGCGGCGGCCAGGTTCACCACCAGCGGCTTGCCCACGCGCAGGTCCTTCACCTCGATGTCCAGGTCCTTCACGCCCAGCTCGCGGGCCTGCGCCCCGGCGCCGCGGTCCACGAAGCGGATGGCGCCGTCGGTGAGGGCCGCGCGCTCGACGTGGACGCCGGAGAGGTCCATGGGCTGCGACGCATCAGCCGGCGCCTCCTCTTCCTTGGGCTGCTGCGCTTCCAGCCGCTGGAGCAGGCGCTGCACGTTGGTGGTGCCGTCGGCGAAGCGGACCAGGTTGACGGTGAGGCCGGAGACCTCCGCGTTCTTCACCTGGATGTCCTTGCCGCTGGAGGACAGGAGCGGGCCCGCGGCGACGCGGACGTCAATCTGAGCCAGTTGGGCCAGCGGCAGGTCTTCCCCTTCGGCGGGGCCGACGGTGACGTTCTCCACCTGGGCGCCCAGGGTGGGGAAGAGCTTGGTGGAGATGTCCCCGATTTCGATGGGACGCCCCAGGAGCTGGGAATAGGTGGCCGCCTGGTCGCGGGCCGTCTTCAACAGGATGGCGTCCAGTCGCCAGAGGGCCACGGCCACGATGATGACGAGGAGCGCGAAGACTCCTCCGAGGACATAGGGCCAACGGCGCTTCTTCTTCACCACGGTGTCGGACATCGGTTGAAACCTCCTCCAGCGAGCGGGCCGCAGGCGCCGGCCTGTGCGGTACCCGAGGGGCAGGCAGACGCTTAGCCCAGCCCTGCCGCGTCCGCACGCGTCAGACGCGCTGACCCGCGGCGGGACAGCCGTATGACTGTTCTGCCCAAGACGACGCTGGAGGCGGGGAGAAATGCACGGAGGCGTACACTTCGAAGGACGGACGGCCGCTCTGGGGGGAAGCAGGCGCTTAGTGCTGCACGGCGAGGATGCGCCAGCCTCGCGTGTCGACGGCGTAGAGCGCCCCCATGTCGTTGGGGACCGCCTGGGTGCCACAGGCCTGGGGTGACAGGACGATGCTGACCAGGACGACGCCCTCCTGGTAGGGGGCCGCGTAGACGTCGTACGACTCACGCCGGTACAGGCACTCCCTGCCGGGGTGGGACGGCGTCGGCGCCTTCTTGTCCCAGGGATAGAAGTCCTCCATGGCGAGCTGGATGGCTCGTGCCATGTCACCTGGAATGCTGCGCAGCCCTTCTTCGGGAATGCCCGTGGAGGGGAACGTGAAGCGAGCGGCTTCTTCCGGTGGCGCGTGGACAGGGCGTGGCGGGCGCTGGAAGAGCGCGCACGCGGGAAGTGCCAGGACGAGGAGCGGTAGCCACCGGGTCATGAAGTCTCCTGCTCAGTCCAGCCCACCAACGGGGGTCACGATGCCTGCGGCCTTGTTGCTATATGGCCCGAGTCGATGCTCATGAACCCGTAGGACTCGGTCTCCTGGGAGTGACGCAGGTTGCCAGAGCAGCTCAGTGCCAGTGCCAGCACTGCCCCCACCGGCAAGCCTAGTCGCTTTCAGGTCCCAGCGCCGCTAGCAGGAGGTGCGCTCAGTCCAAGTGGACCGGTGCGGACAGTGCATGCTCATGCCCGGCGAACGTAGTGGGACGCCGGCGGCGATGTCCATTGTCGTGGCCTTGGACCTACTCCAGGCGCCTACCGCTCAGCGCATGCCATTGCCGGTCAGGTCACACATGCCCGCCGGCCGCATGCGGAGCGCGCGCAGCTCGCGGCCGTAGTCGGCGCTGTCGCTGGCGACGAAGTAGAGGTCCCACCCCGAGCGGACGAAGTCGCTCGGGAGCGAGTGCAGGGTCCCCGGCGCGATACCCTGCACCTCGAACGCCCCCTGCTCCCGGGTGTCGCTCACCCACGCCTCCCGCCCCCCGGCCTCCGTGTAGGCGCTGAAGAAGAGGTACTCCTCCACGGCCGTCAGCTCCGAGGGCTCCGAGCCCTGCGCGCCCACGGCGAGGTCGGCGTGCAGCTGCGTCCCCGCGCTCGTCCCGTTGCTGCTCCACAGCTCGCGGCCATGCACCCCGTCATCCGCGACGAAGAAGAGCCGGTCCTTCACCACCGTGAGGTTCGTCGGCTGCGACGGCACCGTGCCCGGGTAGATGTCCTTCACTCGCGTCGTGCCGGACGTCGTGCCGTCGCTGCGCCACAGCTCGAAGTCCATCCCCTCGTCGCCCGTCGTCGCGCTCAGGAAGAGCTTGTTCTTGTAGGAGACCAGCCCCAGCGGCGCGCCAATGAACGTGTACACGTAACGCGCCCAGCCCGACGTGCCGTGGGTGACGTAGAGCCGCGTCTCCGGCGCGTCGAAGTTCCAGGTGAAGAACAGCTTGTCCTCCACCGGCGTCAGGTCGCCCAGCATGTGGTCCTCCGGCCCGTCCACGAGCCGCACGAAGCGGGTGCCATCGGTTCGGTACAGCTGCACCCGGCTCGCCTGGCGGTCGGTTGGTGAGAAGATGTTCACCTTGACGTAGAGGGCGTTCGTCCCCGCCACCAGCTCGAAGTGGCTGGAGACCAGGTCCCCCTCGGTGCTGAAGTCACGCAAGAGGTAGGTGCCCTCCTCCGTGCCGTCGCTGCGCCACAGCTCGCGGCCATGCACGCCATCGTTCGCCGTGAAGTACAGCACGCCGTCGTAGAACGTCAGGTGCTCCGGGGCCGAGCCCAGCGCCCCTGACGAGATGTCCTTCACCAGCGCCGTGCCCTCGGTGGTGCCGTCCGTCTTCCAGAGCTCGCGGCCATGCATGCCGCTCTTCGCCGCGAAGTACGTCGTCGTCCCGCCTTGGATGAAGGGACCCGCGTCCGAGCCCGGGACGCCGGAGTTCACGTCCAGCAGCGGGCGCGTCCCCGAAGCCACGCCCACGCTCACCCAGGGCTCACGGCCCCACACGCCATCCGTGGCGGAGAAGAGGAGGGCCTCGTTGCCGTGGGTGAGGCCCCGCGGATAAGAGTGCCCCGCGCCCGGGATGATGTCCCGCACGATTCGGGCCGTCGTGTCGCACAGCTCCCAACCGGGAGCCGCGCCCAGGCGCGCGGTGTCTTCACGGCCAGCGGCGGCTTCCACCTCCCCGTGCGCCAGGCGAACCGGGTAGGGGGCGTCAATGCCGCAGCCGACGGTGGCGAGGCCTGAGACGGCGGACAACAGCAAAGGAAGGCTCTGTGCGCGAAGACGCATACTTACTCCTGGTTTCGGTGGCTGGCTGCGGTGGGGTGCCGCGGTCGCGCAATCTGGCCGGGATGTGACGAAACCCAACCCGTCCGCGAGTCGGTCCAGGGCTGTCATTGCGTGACAGTCGCCCTCCGTGGGCGCCTCGGCGTACGAGCCCGGGGACCTTCAGCCGACAACCCGTCCGCGAGCTGTTCGACGAAGAATCATCCCGAGCGCGCTTCCCGCTTTCCGAACCGCCGCCTCATCACGAGACTCGACGCGCCATGCGCATTCGCTCCTCATTCGTCCTGTTGGCCTGTGTCTCCGCTTGCGCTTCGCGCCCGGGGCCTGGGCCGGAGTCCTCCACGGCCATGCCCACCGCCACCGTCTCCGCCGCGGATGCCGACTACGTCCTCCTCGCGCGCGAGTACCTGGATTGGTATGCGGCGGCGCATCCCACCCGGGCCACGCGGCTCGGCTATCACATGCATGACGCCCACCTGCCGGACGTCTCTTCGGACGCGCTGAAGCGCAAGGCGGAGGCGCTGCGCGGCTGGCTGACGCGCCTGGAGCAGGTGGAGGCGCGCGGTGGCTTGTCGGGAGACGCCGCCGTGGACGTGCGCGTGCTGGAGAACGCGATGCGCGCCGACCTGCTGGAGCTGGAGGAGGTGCGCCCCTGGGAGCGCAACCCGGGCTTCTACGTGGGCATCATCTCCAGCGGACTGGACGGCCTGTCGTCACGCGAGTTCGCACCCGTGGCCGAGCGCATGCGCGCCATGCGCTCCCGGATGGCGCGCATCCCCGGCGTGCTCGACGCGGCGCAGTTCAACCTGAGCGGCGTCCCGAAGCTGTGGGCGGAGTACGCGCTGCGCGACGCGCGCGGCACCGTGGCGTACCTGCGCGCGGACCTGCCCCGGACGCTGGAGGCGCAGGGGTATGCCCAGGTGCCGCTGAGCGAGCGCGCCGCCTTCACCGCCGCGCGCGAGGAGGCCGCGCGGCAACTGGAGGCCTTCGCGGTGTGGCTGGAGCGCGAGCTGCTGCCCAAGGCCGACGGCGACTTCCGCCTGGGCCGCGAGCGCTTCGAGAAGAAGCTGGCGCTGGAGGAGCACGTCACGCTGGACGCGGACGCGCTGCGCGACATCAACGAGCGAGCCATCCGCGACTACAAGGCCTGGGTGGCGCGCGAGGCGGCCCGGTTGGACGCCTCCAAGACGCCCGAGCAGGTGATGGCGGAGCTGGTGAAGGACCACCCGAAGGCGGAGGAGCTGGTGGCCTCGGCGCGGGCGCAGTTGGTGGAGCTGCAGCGCTTCGTGCGCGAGCGGAACATCCTCACGCTGCCGTCGGACCGGCTGCCAGTGGTGCGGGAGACGCCGCCCTACGCGCGGCTGGGCTTCGCGTCCATGGACACCCCCGGCCCCTTCGAGAAGAAGGCCACCGAGGCCTTCTACAACATCACCAACGTGGAGCCCGGCTGGACGCCCGAGCAGAAGGCCCAGCACCTGACGTACTTCAACCGCGCGGGCCTCCTGGGCATCACCGTCCACGAGGCCATGCCCGGCCACTTCGTGCAGTTGCTCTACGGCGCGCGGATTCCCACGGACGTGCGCAAGGTCTTCACCCCCGCGTCCCTGGTGGAGGGCTGGGCGCACTACTCCGAGCAGATGATGGTGGATGAAGGTCTGGGCAATGGCGACCCGGCCGTGCGGCTGGGGCAGCTCCGCCGCGCGCTCCAGCGGCACGCGCGCTGGTACGCGGCGCTGGCGCTGCACGTATACGGGGAGCCCGTGGAGGCGGTGGCGAAGCGGTACGCGGAGATCGCGTACTTCGAGCCCTTCCCCGCGCTGCGCGAGGTGGAGCGTGGCACGCTCGACCCCACGTACCTGTATTACGCCGTGGGGCGCATGCAGATCTTCAAGCTGCGCGACGACTACCGCCGCCACCTGGAGTCGCGCGGCAAGACGCTGGTGCTGAAGGACTTCCATGACAGGCTCCTCCAGCTCGGGCTGCCCGTGTCGCTCGCGCGGGAGGTGTTCCTGCCGGGCGACACGGCGCCGTCGCTGGAGTGAGCCGCGGGCTACAGCTCGATGACCCGGGGCGTCTCCTCCTGCGCCACCTGCGAGCGGGAGGCGAGCCCCTGGAGGTTGAAGCCGTTGGGCGCGTGCACGGCGCCCGCGGTGTTCGGGTCCAGGTAGAGGCTCACCGGCGCGGCGAGCCCGTCGTAGGTCACCTCGAAGACCTCCAGCTCGGTGGGCGCGCCGACGCCGCAGCAGGGCCCCACGCGGCGCCAGGCGATGCGCTGCCCCTGGGGTCCGCGCAGCAGCTCCAGGAAGGCCATCAGGCCCCGGTCACCCCAGCCGACACGGACCGGGTCCTGGGGGTGGAAGCCGTACTCCACCACCTCGACTCGCGGCGCCGTGGACGCCGAGGCGCGGGGCTCGGGCACCGCGGACTTGTTGGTTGATGCACACGCCGCCAGGAAGAGCATCCCGGCACAAGCGGCTCGAAGCAGCGACATTCCCACCCTCCCCACCACCACCGTCCCGAAGGGAAGCTGTGGCTGGGTGGCGCTTCGTGCAGCCCTGCACGGCCCCGGCTGTTCACCGCCGGACGTTGACCGCGCCCGGCGTCACTTCTTCTTCGGCGCCGTCCCCGACATGTCGCGGATGAAGACGCGGTCGATGCCGTGGATGCGCAGGGCCACCAGCTCGTCCGGCGTGACGTTGGGGTAGCCCGACGCACGCAGCTGCTTCACGAAGTCGGGCGTGACGCCGTGGATGCGGAAGGCCAGGAGCTGGTCCTGGGTGAGGTCCTGGAAGCCCAGCTCGCGCAGCTGCTTCACGAAGTCGGGCGTGACGCCGTGGATGCGGAAGGCGATGACGTCCTCCGCGTCCGTGCCCTGGAAGCCCAGCTCGCGCAGTTGCTTCACGAAGTCGGGCGTGACGCCGTGGATGCTCATGGCGGTCAGCTGGTTCCAGGGCAGCTTCGTGAAGCCGGCGCTGGAGAGCTCCTTCACGCGCTGGGGCGTGACGCCGTGGATGCGGCCCGCGACCAACTCCTTGAACGACAACCCGGGGTAGCCCGCGTCGGACAGGCCGCGCACGTACTCGGGCGTCACGTCGAAGATGCCCGCCTGGATGAGCTCCTCCGTACTGAGCTGCTTGTAGCCCAGCGCGGCCAGGGCCTGGATGCGGGCGGTCGTGACATTCGTCGCCGCCAGCTGGAACTGCGCCTCGGGCGTGATGTCCGAGTAGCCCAGCGAGGCCATCGTCTTGAGGAAGGCGCTGCTGGCCTCGAAGCGGAAGTGGCCCGCGCCCTGGCCGTCCTGGAACTGACCGTCGAAGCGGAAGGTGCCGGCCTCGCGCGGCAGTGTGAAGGTGGTGGCGCCGCCCGTGGTGGACAGTCCCTGGAAGGACGCCATGGGCTCGGTGAAGCCCATGTTGCGGTGCGGGCTCTGCTGGAGCTGGAGGTTCAGGGTGGAGGGGTCGCTGCGCTTGGACGAGGCCGACCAGGTGCCGCGAGGCTCGAAGGTGGAAGAGGCCGCGACGGCGGAGGTGGCCATCAACAACAGGGCCACGAGGGACAGGCGTGAGGACATGAGACGCATGGTGGGCTCCTTCGGGTAGACCCCTCCCGTGCGGCGCGCGTCCGGTGGGACATGCGCCGAGCGGGGTGGGGGCAATCGAGACGTGAGGGGTGCTGGTGTGCGGGACGGACGGCTTACTTCGAGCCGGTGCCGCGCATCTTCCGGATGAAGTCCGCGTCCACGCCGCCGGTGCGCAGCCGCACCAACTCGTCGACGGAGAGGTCCTTCAGGCCCGCGTCGTGGAGCTCGCCCAGGAAGTCGGCGTCCACGCCCGTGGCGCGCAGCCGCTGGAGCGCCTTCGCGTCCGTCGTCTGGACGCCCGCCTTGCGCATGCTGGCGAGCCAGCCCGCGGAGATGCCCACGGCGCGGAGCCGCGTCAGCTCCTGGGCCTTCAGCTTCGACAGGCCGTGCTTGTTCAGCTCGCGGATGTACTCGGGGCTCACGCCCACGGCGCGGAGGTGGGTGAGCTCCTCCAGCGACATGCCGGTGTAGCCGGCGTCCTTGAGGCCGCGGACGAAGTCCTCGTCCACGCCCACGGCGCGCGCGTGGGACAGGGCCTTCGGGTCATCGACGTTGAAGCCCGCGGACTTGAGGGACTGGATGTATTTGGGCGTGACGCCCAGGTGCCGCAGGTGCGTCAACTCCTCCGCTTCCAGCTTCCGGCCGAAGCGCGTGTTCATGTCCTGGATGTAGTCGGGGGTGACGCCAGCGTGGCTCATCGTCACGAGGTTGGCGACGGTCGGCGTGTAGCCCATGGCCGTCAGCTGCCGCACGCGCTCCGGGGTGATGCCCGCGCTCTTGAGCGCGATGAGCTGCGCCACGGAGAGCTGCTGGCCCGCGCCGACCCGCGTCTGCCCGTCAAGCTCCCGCTGGGCGCGCGCACCCAGGCTCCGCGCCGGAGGAGCGGGCGGCGGGACGGGGCCCGGCGCTGCCTGGACCGCCACGGCCGCGACGCTGGCCGGCGCCGCGGGGGGCGCCGGGGGCGCGGGCGGTGTCACGGG
>NZ_JABXEP010000126.1:0-24866 GCF_013372605.1 Myxococcus sp. AM009 | reverse complement strand
AGAGACAGGGCGGGGAAGGGGGCGGTCGTTCAGAGCCTCGAACTCGGCGATTCTGGCGCGCGAGCCGCGCCGCCGGGGGAGCGTAAGTCGGCGTGAGTGCCTGGGTTTCCCAAAGCGTTCGCGGTGGTGAGGTGCGGGTCCAGTTGACCACCGTGGACCTCATCGTCGTCGTGTCCTGCGCGCTGGCGGCGCTGCTCCTGCTGGGGCCGGGCCGCTGGGCGCCGGGGGCGCTGCGCTGCGCGGGGTTGTTCGCGCTGATGGGCGTGGGGCCGCTCGTGCTCCGCACGCTGGCCGCGTCATTCCCGGGGCACCGGTGGCTCCACGTCCTCGCGGACTGGTGGCTGCTGCCCACGGCGGTGCTGACGCATGACTGGCTGGCTCCCGTGGTGGACACGGTGAACCCCCTCCTCAAGGACGCGCAGCTGGTGGCGGCCGACCAGCGGCTCTTCGGCATGCAGGCGGCGGTGGTGCTGTCGCGCGTCGTCCCGGCGTGGCTCAACGACATCCTGCTGGTCTGCTACTACGGCCACTTCATCTGGGCGCTGGTGATGGGGCTGGTGCTCTACCGGCGCCCGGGCGGCGCGGAGTACAACGAGTACCTCACCGCGCTGGGGCTGCTCTTCTGTCTCAACTACGCGGCCTATGTGCTGGTGCCCGCGGTGGGGCCACGCTACTTCCTCATCGACGCGTTCGATGGGCCGCTGCGTGGAACGCTGACGCCGCTGCTGGACTCGCTCATGCGCAAGCCGCTGTTCGCGCGTGACTGCTTCCCGTCGGGACACACCGGCGCCACGCTGCTGGTGCTGTATTACGCGTGGCGGTTCTCCCGCCGCGTCTTCTGGGTGATGTTGCTGCCGGGCCTGGGGCTCATCGCGGCCACGCTGGTGGGCCGCTTCCACTACGCCACGGACCTGCTCTGCGCGGTGCCCATGGTCATGGTGGTGACGGGGCTGGCGCTGGGCGTCTCCCGGGCGGCCCGCCAGCGGGAAGTGGTGAAGGACGCGCGTTCCGTGCCGGTGGACGCTATCGTCAGGCCCTGAGCGCCCGGCCGGTTCGCGGCGCGAGGAGCCGACGTCCATGTCCAGGCCCGTAGCCGCGCAGCGAGTCACCCGGTTCGCCACCACCGTCTTCTCCGAGTTCAGCGCCCTGGCCGCCCGCCACGGCGCGGTGAACCTGGGGCAGGGGTTCCCGGACTTCGACGGCCCAGAGGCCATCAAGGAAGCAGCGCGGCGCGCCATCCGCGACGGGGGCAATCAGTACGCCATGGGCGCGGGCGCCCGGGAGCTGCGCGTGGCCATCGCCGAGCACTCGGCGCGCTTCCACGGCCAGGCGGTGGACCCGGACACCATGGTGACGGTGACGAGCGGCGCCACCGAGGCCATCCTCGACACGCTGCTGGGGCTGGTGGACCCGGGCGACGAGGTGGTGGCCTTCGAGCCCTTCTACGACTCCTACGACGCCAACATCACCTTCGTGGGGGCCACCGCGCGCTTCGTGCCGCTGCGCCCGCCGGACGCGGACCACGCGCAGTGGTGGTTCGACCGGGACGAGGTCCGCGCCGCCTTCGGTCCGCGCACCCGGCTGCTCATCCTCAACACGCCGCACAACCCGACGGGGAAGGTGTTCACCCGCGACGAGCTGACGTTCCTGGGCGAGCTGTGCGCCGAGTTCGACGTGAAGGTCCTCTCCGACGAGGTGTACGAGCACATCGTCTTCGCGCCCGCGCGCCACCTGCGTCCGGCCACGCTGCCCGGGCTGGCCGAGCGCACCGTGACGGTGAGCAGTGGCGGGAAGACGTTCAGCCTCACGGGCTGGAAGGTGGGCTGGGTCATCGCGCCGCCGCCGCTGCGGGACGCGGTGCAGCGGGCCCACCAGTTCGTGACCTTCGCCACCGCCGCGCCGCTGCAGGCCGCCATGGCGGAGGCGCTGCGGCTGCCGGACGCGTACTTCACGGCGCTGACGGCGTCCTACGCGGCGAAGCGGGAGCGGCTGCTCACCGGGCTGCGCGAGGCCGGGCTGACGGCGTTCGCCCCGGAGGGCAGCTACTTCATCCTCGCGGACATCGCGCGCCAGGGCTTCGCCGATGACGTGGCCTTCTGCCGCCACCTGGTGTCCGAGGTGGGCGTGGCGGCCATTCCGCCCAGCGTCTTCTATGGCCCCCAGCACCGGCACCTGGGGCAGGGGCTGGCCCGCTTCGCCTTCTGCAAGACGGAGGCGGTGCTGGACGAAGCCGTGCGGCGCCTGCGCGCGGGCCTGCCGTCGCGATGAGCTTCTTCGGGGAGCTCTACCTGCGCAGCACGCTGCCGTTCCTGTCGGAGGCCGTCACCGCGCGCGAGGTGGACTACCTGGCCCGGGCCTTCGCGGACGTGGCGGGGCCGGCGCCGGTGGTGGACCTGGGGTGCGGTCATGGCCGTCACGCGGCGCGGTTGAACGCAGCGGGGCCTCTGGCGGGGCGCGTCATCGGGCTGGAGTTGGACGCGCTGTCCCTGGCCATGCGGCGCCCGGGCTTCCCGGCGGTCCAGGGAGACTTGCGGTCCCTGCCGTTTCGCGAGGCGTCCCTGGCGGGGGCCTATGCCTGGTACTCGACGCTGGCCGCCTTCACGGATGGCGAGCACATGCACATCCTCCGCGAGGTCGCGCGCGTGCTGCGGCCAGGAGGACGGTGGGTGTTCCAGACGGTGCCGTTTGAGCGACTGGCGGCGTCCCCCCGGGCGGCCTTCCGCGAGACGCTGCCGGATGGAAGCGTCCTGGAGGAGGAGAGCTGCTTCGACGCCTCGACGGGGCGGGACGAGGGACAGCGGACGCTGACCTCCCCGGAGGGACGATGCCTGCGCGCATCCTATTCCCTTCGTTACTATCCCCTTGCGGATTGGGTGCGGCTGTTGGAAAGCACGGGGTTTTCCGTTGTCTGGGTGCACGGTGGCCTGGCGGGTGAGCCGCTGGACGCGCAGTCAACCGACCTGATTGTGGGAGCGGAGCGGCGCCATGGCTGAGCTGAAGGAACACTCCAGGGCGAGGTTGGGCTGGCTGGGCCAGTTGCCCAGGCAGGTCGACGTCTACGAAGTCGGCCCCCGGGACGGCTTGCAGAACGAGCTGCGCACGCTGCCCACGCGGGACAAGGCGCGCCTCATCAACGCGCTGGTGGCCGCGGGGGAGAAGCGCATCGAGGTGACGTCGTTCGTGTCACCCAAGTGGATTCCCCAGCTCGCGGACGCCGAGGAGCTGCTGCGGCTGGTGGGCCGGCGCGAGGGCGTCGTGTTCTCCGCGCTGGTGCCCAACCTGAAGGGCCTGGCGCGCGCGAAGGACGCGGGCCTGGAGGAGGCCGCCGTCTTCATCTCCGCCTCCGAGGCGCACTCGAAGAAGAACATCAACAAGAGCATCGCCGAGGCCGTGGTGGGCGCGCGCGAGGTGACGGCCTCCGCGCTCCAGGCGGGCATGCGCGTGCGCGGCTACCTGTCCACCGTGTGGGGCTGCCCCTATGAGGGCGACGTCCCGGTGGAGCGCGTGGTGGACATCTGCCGGCGGCTCGTGGACGCGGGCGTCTACCAGCTCAGCCTGGGAGACACGATTGGCATCGGCACGCCGCGCCAGACGGAAAACCTCCTGGAGGCGCTGCTGAAGCACGTCCCCGTGGAGAAGCTGGCGCTGCACCTGCACGACACGCGCGGCACCGCGCTGGCGAACGCGCTGGTGGGCCTGTCCGCGGGCGTGACGACGTTCGACGCCAGCATCGGCGGCCTGGGGGGGTGTCCCTATGCCCCGGGCGCCGCGGGGAACCTGGCCACCGAGGACGCCGTCTTCATGCTCCATGGCATGGGCGTGGACACGGGCATCAACCTGGACCGGCTGGTGGAGGCCGGGGAGATTGCCCAGGAGCTCATCGGCCGGAAGCTGGCGGGCAAGTACCTCCAGGCCGCCCTGGGCGAGCGCGAGAAGAAGGCCACCCGCCGGGCCCAGACGTGAGCGGGCTCCGTGAAGCACGGGGGTCGCGATGCACCCAGTAGTCCTAGTAGTCGGTTATCATTGAAAAATTCCGTCCGGACTTACGCTTCGAGGTGATGCGCGGATAGGCTTGGGGTCGTTTCAACCCCACCTGCTGCCTCGACAGGAAGTGCCGGATGAACGTTTCGCTCGATGCCGACGTCCTCGCGCGACGTTCGCGGTCGTTGTTCGAGGCGAACCAGGAGGCGCTGGGCCGCCGCACGGACCGGATGTTCGCCGTGCTGATGGTGCTTCAGTGGATCGCCGGGCTGGTGGTGGCCCTGCTGCTGTCCCCTCGGACCTGGAGCGGGACGTCCAGTCAGGTCCATCCCCACGTCTGGGCGGCGGCGGGGTTGGGGACCCTGCTGGCGAGCCTGCCGGTGGCCATGGCGTGGACCCTGCCGGGGCGGGAGGCCACGCGGTTCGTCATCGCCACGGCGCAGGCGCTGGTGTCGGGGCTACTCATCCACTTGACGGATGGGCGCATCGAAACGCACTTCCACATCTTCGGCACCCTGGCGCTGCTGGCCATGTACCGGGACGTGCGCGTGCTGTTCCTGTACTCGGCGCTGGTGGCGGCGGACCACCTGCTTCGCGGCCTGTACTGGCCCGTGTCCATCTTCGGCGTGGAGGCCGCCAGTCCCTGGCGCGCGTGGGAGCACATCGCCTGGGTGGTGTTCGAGAACGTGTTCCTCGTGATTGGCGGGCGCGGCGCGGTGAAGGATGCCCGGGAGCTGGCGGCGCGGCAGGCGTGGCTGGAGCTGTCCCAGGGGGAGGTTCGCACGCGGGTGGTGGAGCCGCTGGTGGACTCGGCGCGGGCGCTGACGGAGGCGACCCATTCGCTCGTATCGAGCACGGATGACCAGCGCGCGATGCTGTCGCGTCAGTCCGCGGCGCTCACGCAGACGCAGGCGGCGACGAACGAGATGCAGCGGGCGTCGTCCACGGCCTCGCGTCAGGCGGACGCCATCCTCGCCTCCACACTCCAGGCGGGGGACGTGGGGGCCGACGCCGAGGCCATGCTGGGCCAGAGCATGGAGGGCCTGGAGGCCATCCGCGCGCAGGTCATGGAGATGGCCGGGCTCCTGCGCGGCCTGGACGGCCAGACGCGGCGGCTCTCCAGCGTCACGCTGGCGGTGAAGGACCTGGCGGACCAGTCCCACATGGTGGCGGTGAACGCGGCCATCGAGGCGGCGCGCGCGGGGGCGCACGGCAAGGGCTTCGCGGTGGTGGCCACGGAGATGCGGCGGCTCGCGCGGCAATCCGTCCGGGCGGCGGGGCAGGTGAGCGGCATCCTGGACACCGCGCACCAGTCGCTCCAGCACGTCGTGGAGCTCTCCCTGAAGGGCGCGGACCGGATGGCACAGGACATCGAGGTGGTGCGCGCATCGGGGGAGCGCCTGCGCGGCCTGTCCACCATGCTGCGCACCAGCACCGACGGGGTGCAGCAGATTTCAGCGGCGGTGGCGCGGCAGGCCGCGGGCGTGGCGCAGATCTCCGGCGCGGTGGATGAGCTGTCCACGATGATGAAGCAGACGCTGGGGCGGGTCGAGCAGACGACCACCGCCGCTCAGACACTCCGCGTGGTGACAGGCCGCGTCCACGGCGTCATCGAGACCTACCAGGGCGCGGAAGGGGACGCGGCGCCCGGTGGCGGGGCGGCGCACCGCTCCTGACGCTTCCGGCGCTCGCGCCCGAGGCGACGCTCGGGCGCGAGGTGCTCCAGGGAGGGGCCCTACCGCCCGTCAATCAACGACGCCAGCCGGTCCTCAAGCCCGAGGTGGGCGGCGGCGCGCTCCAGCATCCGCCGCTCCTTGCGGTCGATGCGGCCGTCCACCAGCGCCATCTCCACGATGTTGCGCAGGAACACCTCCGCCTCGGGGCTGCCCTTCGCCGCCAGGCGGTCGAAGAGCTGGGGCCCCATGCTCAGCGCCAGCTCCACGTTGTCCCACACCACGCCCCAGCGCTCCGCGCACAGCTTCAGCAGCTTGCGCTCCGCGGACGTCACCTCGCCGTCGGCGGCGGCGATGGCGGCCATCATGTACAGCAGGCGCTGCCGCTCCTGGACATCCATCACCGCGTCCTCGGGCCGGGGCGCAGCGGCCGGGCCACCCATGCCCTGTCGCGGCGCGGCCCGGCGTGGGGGGAGGGTCCGGAACCGCGCGTCCTCGTCCGCGTTCCACGCCTCGAACGTGCGCGCCTCCGCGAGCACCCAGTCGCGCTCACCCGTGGACAGCGGCGTGCCGCAGTATTCGCAGTCCGTGGCGGCGCTGTTCGTCAGCGGCGCGTTGCACTGCGGGCAGCGGTCCGTGGACATGCCGTTGGCGGTGTTCGTCTTCGCGCCGTGCTTGCGCGTCAGCGTGAAGATGTGGCGCTGGGGCACGGTGGCCCGGGAGGAGGGCGGCTCCTTCACGGCCCCGATGCCCATGCGCGCGCTCCAGCGAAGCTCCACGTGCGCCACGTCGTCTCCCTGGGGATTCACCTGGAAGGCGCGCACGTCCGCGGAGCCCACGGCGCACTCCAGGAACATGCGGCGGCGGCCCTGCCGTCCCAGCGCCTCCAGCTCCGACTCCAGCCCCTGCACCAGGTCCGCCCGGGCCACCTTGGCCAGCGGCTTCATGTCCCGGCGGCTCTGCGCGTCAATCCACTTCCAGAACAGCAGCGACGCGCGGTCCTCCAGCATCTCCAGGTTGAGCGCCGGGTCGGCCTCGCGCGCCTGCATCAGCCCGTCCACCGTCTTGTGGTACGGCGCGTGCTCGATGCCCTGCGTGATTTCGGACAGCGTCCAGTCGTAGTTGCCGGAGTTCACCACCGCGCCGCAGAACTCGCAGGTGTTGGCCGCGCCGCCGTTGAAGGGCGCGCCGCAGTTGGGGCACTTGCCCTGGAACAGGTCCGCGCCCACGCGCGTCTGCGCCCCCGGCTTGCGCACGAAGGTCCAGACCTCCGTGAAGGCCTCGTTGGGGGCCTTGCGCGCGGCCTCGGTGGCCTGCGCGTCGGTGAAGGACACGGGCACGTCGGTGTCGCGCATCCGCGCGTGGACCCGGACGTGGATGCTGTCGAACCACGGGCTCTGGTCCAGGCCGATGAGCTGGAGCTCCAGCACCTCGAAGTCGGTGATGGCGTCCCGCACGCCCTGCGCGCGCATCAGCTCCAACTGGACACCGAAGCGCTGGAAGGTGGCGTCCGACAGGAAGGGCCGCACCGGCGTCATGTCCCGGAGGAACCACGCCTGCTGCAGCTCCATGAACAGCCACTTCGTCTTCTCCAGCATCGGCTCCAGCGCGAAGGCGGGGTCCTTCAGCCGGAGGGCGTTCACCCAGCCCTGCACGTCACGCGGGGATACCTGGGTGCGCTGATAGGCCTCGCGCTGCTCCAGGGCGCGCTTCGTGGTGGCGTCCGGGTGCAGGTTGCGGCGGTACAGCCAGTACACGACGCCGCCCACGCAGAGCATCGGCAGCATGACCTTGGGGTAGCGCCAGACGAGGCTGAAGAGCTGGTAGACGACCCAGAGCGCGACGCCGTCCCCGTCTCCGCCGCCGCGGCCCCCGCCGTTGCCGGACGAGGGGCGGGAGTAGTGCTCGCCGCCGCCGCCGCGCCCCAGGGCTTCGAGCGGGAGCAGGAGCGCCACGTAGGCGATGGCGGGCAGCCAGGGGGCCCACCGGGAGAGTCGGTGCGAGATGAAGCGCGGAGGCGTGGCCATGTCTCCCATGCTAACCGTTTCCGCCTTGCCAGACCCGGCTTATGGACGCACTCTGCCGCGGCCCAGCGCAGCCCGCCTGCCAGGCCGGGAAAGGGGAGCGAACATGCCGGAATTCAAGGTCGACGCACGCGGTCCCATCGAAATCTGGACCATCGACGGCGAGAGCCGCCGCAATGCCATCAGCCGCGCCATGCTGAAGGAGCTGGGCGAGCTGGTGACCCGCGTGTCTTCCAATCGAGACGTGCGCGCCGTCGTCATCACCGGCGCGGGCGACAAGGCCTTCTGCGCCGGCGCCGACCTGAAGGAGCGCGCCACCATGGCCGAGGACGAGGTCCGCGCCTTCCTGGACGGACTGCGCCGCACCTTCCGCGCGCTCGAGAAGAGCGACTGCGTCTTCATCGCCGCCATCAACGGCGCGGCCTTCGGCGGTGGCACGGAGCTGGCGCTCGCGTGTGACTTGCGCGTGGCGGCCCCGGCCGCGGAGCTGGGCCTCACCGAGGTGAAGCTGGGCATCATCCCCGGCGGCGGAGGCACGCAGCGCCTGGCGCGCCTGGTGGGTCCGGGCCGCGCCAAGGACCTCATCCTCACCGCCCGCCGCGTCAACGCCGCCGAGGCCTTCAGCGTGGGCCTGGTGAACCGGCTGGCGCCGGAGGGCCACCTGCTGGCCGTGGCGTACGGGGTGGCGGAGTCGGTGGTGGAGAACGCGCCCATCGCCGTGGCCACGGCCAAGCACGCCATCGACGAGGGCACGGGCCTGGAGCTGGACGACGCGCTGGCGCTGGAGCTGCGCAAGTACGAGGAGATCCTCAAGACGGAGGACCGGCTGGAGGGCCTGCGCGCCTTCGCGGAGAAGCGCGCCCCCGTCTACAAGGGCCGCTAGCCCGCACGAAAGAGGTCGGGGACGGAAGGCCCGGTCCGCGCCGGTGCCCCGTCCCCGAAGGTTCATCACGTCATGGCCCGAAGGCCGCGCGCGCCGCTCAGGCGTTCGCGGTGCGCTCCTGGCCCAGGTTGACGTGCTGCTTGTTCATGTAGGCGGAGGCCTTGTCCTTCACGGTGGTCCGCAGCTCGGTGCCCGTCTTCGGGGCCATCAGCAGGGCCGCCACGCCACCCGCGGCCACGCCGAGGAGGAAGACGCCCAGGCTGCCCAGGCCCGCGCGCGCCGGCTTGTAGGTCGTCAATCCCACATGCCGCAGCACGTCATCCGGCTCGAAGTCATCCCAGCGGTTCCGCGCCACGCGCGGCAGGTCATTGATGAGCTTGTGGGCCAGCCACTTGCGGTACAGGTCGCTCCGGGCGATTCCCTTGGCCATCCACTTGCCTTTCTTCGCTGCGAACATGCGTCCCTCCTGGGCCCGATGGTTGCCGGGTGCGCGTCACTCGCGAGCGCGCCCCCGTTACGCACCAAGGTAGGCAGGGGAGCCTGGAGCGGCATCCCCCGCGGGGACTGTTCTGTGCGGTGCGTCGTCTGCCTGTCACGCCGCGCCGGTCCCCCAGCGAGAAGGCAGCCAGCCGTAGCCCTTTCTGCTATGTGCCACGGGCCATGTCCCAAGACTCGAGACTGCTGGAGAAGATCGCCCAGGTGGAGAAGGGTGGCTCGCAGAAGTACCACGCGAAGAACACGGAGGCGGGCAAGCTCTTCGCCCGCGAGCGCATCCGCCTGCTGGTGGATGAAGGCTCCTTCGTGGAGGACGCGAAGCTCGCCAACAACCTGGACCCGGACCTGCCCTCGGATGGGGTCGTCATCGGCGTGGGCAAGGTGGCCGGGCGCACCGTGGCCATCATGGCCAACGACTCCACGGTGAAGGCCGGGAGCTGGGGCGCCCGCACGGTGGAGAAGATCCTCCGCATCCAGGAGACGGCCCGCGACCTGCGCTGCCCGCTGTTCTACCTGGTGGACTCGGCGGGTGCCCGCATCACCGACCAGGTGGAGATGTTCCCCGGTCGCCGGGGCGCCGGCCGCATCTTCTACAACGAGGTGCACATGTCAGGCTTCGTGCCGCAGGTGTGCCTGCTCTTCGGGCCGTCCGCCGCCGGTGGCGCGTACATCCCCGCGTTCTGCGACCTGGTCATCATGGTGGAAGGCAATGCCTCCATGTACCTGGGCAGCCCGCGCATGGCGGAGATGGTCATCGGTGAGAAGGTGACCCTGGAGGAGATGGGCGGCGCGAAGATGCACTGCTCCGTCTCCGGCGTGGGCGACGTGCTGGTGAAGACGGAGCAGGAGGCCATCGAGGCGGCGAAGAAGTACATCGGCTACTTCCCGGAGAACTTCTCCCAGACGCCGCCGCGCGCCGAGCCCAAGGCCCCCAAGGCCAGCGGCAAGAAGGTGGAGGAGATCGTCCCCGTCGACCAGAACAAGCCCTTCAACATGCATGAGCTCATCAACGAGCTCATCGACGAGGGCAGCTGGTTCGAGGTGAAGAAGCTCTTCGCCCAGGAACTCGTCACCGGCCTGGCCCGCATCGACGGCCGCCCGGTGGGCATCGTCGCCAACCAGCCCAAGTACAAGGGCGGCGTGCTCTTCGTTGACAGCGCGGACAAGGCGGCCCGCTTCATCTGGCTGTGTGATGCCTTCAACATCCCGCTGCTCTACCTGGCGGACGTGCCGGGCTTCATGATTGGCACCAAGGTGGAGCGCGCGGGCATCATCCGCGCCGGCGCGAAGATGATCTCCGCCGTGTCCGAGGCCAGCGTGCCCCGTATCTGCGTGGTGGTCCGCAAGGCCTACGGCGCCGGCCTCTACGCCATGAGCGGCCCCGGCTTCGCTCCGGACGCCACCATCGCGCTGCCCGGCGCGATGATCGCCGTCATGGGCCCGGAGGCGGCGGTGAACGCCGTCTACTACAACAAGATTCAAGAGCTGCCGGAGGCCGAGCGGCCCGCCTACGTCCAGAAGCTGCGCGACGAGTACAAGCAGGACGTGGACATCTACAAGCTGGCCAGCGAGCTCGTCATTGACGACATCGTCCCGGGTGACCGGCTGCGTCAAGAGCTCACCCAGCGCTACGGCGTCTACTCGCAGCGGCAGCAGCCCCGTGCGGAAAAGAAACACGGCGTCTATCCGGTTTGAGTAGGTAGCGTTACCCCACCTCCAAGGCCCGGGCTGCGCCTGGGCCGTCTGCTATAGATCCTGCTGACCATGGATTTTGACCTTCCTGAAAGCCATCGCGCCCTCCAGTCCTCCCTCCGTGACTTCTGCGAACGGCGGGTGAAGCCGTATGCCCGCGAGTGGGACAAGGACGAGAAGTTCCCCATGGAGGTCGTCCGGGAGCTGGGGCAGCTTGGAGTGATGGGCATGCTGGTCGCCGAGGAGTTCGGCGGAGCGGCCATGGACTCGCTCGCCGTGGCGGTGGCGGTGGAGGAGATCGCCCGCTACGACGGCTCGCTCGCGCTGACGGTGGCCAGCCACAATGGCCTGGGCACCAGCCACCTGCGCGTGTTCGGCTCGGACGCGCAGCGCCAGAAGTACCTGCCCAGGCTCGCCACCGGTGAGTACCTGGGCGCGTGGGGCCTGACGGAGCCCGGGTCCGGCTCGGACGCGTCGAGCATGAAGACCACGGCCGTGCGCAAGGGCGACGGCTGGGTGCTCAACGGCGCGAAGATGTTCATCACCCAGGGCACGGTGGGGGACGTGTTCGTGGTGCTGGCCGTCACCTCGCCGCAGAAGCGACAGAAGGGCATCACCGCCTTCCTGCTGGAGAAGGGCCAGCCGGGCTTCAGCCAGCGCCCCATCCACGGGAAGCTGGGCATGCGCTCGTCGGACACGGCCGAGCTCATCCTGGAGAACGTGGAGCTGCCGGACTCGGCTCGCGTGGGCGAGCTGGACCACGGCTTCATCGACACGATGAAGATTTTGGACCGCGGCCGCATCACCATTGGCGCGCTGGCGGTGGGCCTGGGCCGGGGCGCCCTGGAGGAGTCCATTGGTTACTCGCGCGAGCGCACCGCGTTCGGCCAGCCCATCAGCGAGTTCCAGGGCCTGCGCTGGATGATGGCGGACATGAAGACGGAGCTGGACGCCGCGCGGCTCCTGGTCCACCGCGCGGCGAAGCTGGCCGACGAGGGCAAGCCCTATTCGAGGGAGGCCTCCATGGGGAAGCTGTTCGCCTCCGAGGCGGCCATGCGGGCGTGCAACAAGGCCGTGCAGATCCACGGTGGGTACGGTTACACCCGCGAGTTCCCCGTCGAGCGCTACCTGCGCGACGCCAAGCTGTGTGAGATCGGCGAGGGCACCAGCGAGATCCAGCGTACAATCATCGCCCGAGAAACCTTCAAAGGGGCTTGATGGACACCGCGCGGCTGGAAGGCCTCGGGCTGCAGTTGCGGGAGGACGCGGCCGGCACCGAGGCGGTGCTGGACCTGGAGTCGTCCCCGCTGGTCAATCCCGTCACCCGGGCGTTCATCCCGGAGGTGACCTTCCAGGTGATGGGGGACCGTCTCATCCCCATCGCGCCGCCCGCAGTGGTGGGGCTGGCGCCCATCCTGGTGGGCGCGCTCAGCGACGTGGCCGACATCGAGGCGCTGCTCGCGGACGCGTTCAACGAGCACATCTTCCACGTCCAGCGCCGCTCGGCGGAGCTCCAGGTGCTGGGGCTGACGCCGCGCGTGGAGCCGGAGACGCTGGAGCTGGCCACGGACGTGGTGGACGGGGAGCTGGTCGTCACGCTGGTGTCGGACCGGCTGGGCAACTTCCGCGTGGCCCGCGTGGCCCGGGGAAAAGAAGACCTTCCCACGGGCAGCGGCCACACGCTGGAGCTGTCGGAGTTCCGCGAGCGCGCGGCGCTGACGGGCTACCTGGTCGCGCTCTTTGGAGAGCCGGCGAGCCGCCCGCAGGCCGCGCCAGTGGGCGCCGGGCTGGTGCGCTTCTCCGACATCGTGGAGAAGTTCGGCGCGGAGGCGTTGGTGCCTCCTCGTAGCAGCCTGGAGCTGCTGGCGCAGTTGCAGGTGGAGGGCCGTCCGTACCGCTTCGCCGCCGCGAGGGTGGCGGGTCGCACCTTCCGGGGACTGCTGGCGGGTCCCCAGGGGAAGGAGTGGGCGGGGCGGTTCGAACTGGATGAGTTTCCAGGCATCGTGCGGATGGTGGCGGACCTGCTGAGGGTCCCTCCCGCGGCCGTGAGGCTGGTGGGCCCGGACGCGCCTCAGGAGTGATGCGTTGAGTGGTGCGGACAAGATGAGCCCGTTGGAGCGGGTTCAGTTGCTGGAGTCGCGGTTGGGGTTGAGCTTCTCCCGGATGGAGACGGCGCTGGAGGCCCTGACGCACAAGACGTACGTCAACGAGACGCGGGACAAGGAGCTGAAGGACAACCAGCGCCTGGAGTTCCTGGGCGACTCGGTGGTCAACCTGGCTGTCAGCCACCGGTTGATGGCGCGCTGCCCCGGCCTGCCCGAAGGCGACCTGACCAAGATGCGCGCCCGCGTCGTCAACGAGGATGGCCTGGCCCGCGTGGCCCGGACCATTCCCCTGGGCGACCTGCTGCTGCTGGGCCGGGGCGAACTCATGTCCGGCGGCCGGGAGAAGAACTCCGTCCTGGCGGACGCCCTGGAGGCCGTCTTCGGCGCGGTGTTCCTCACCAGCGGGCTGGACGCCGCGGTGGCGCTGGTGGACCGGTACTTCGCGGACCTGCTGGACGAGGTCTCCAACGGCCAGGGGCGGCTCGACTACAAGACGCTGCTCCAGGAGCTGGCCCACGAGCGGCTCAAGCTCCAGCCCCGCTACCGGGTGGTTTCCGAGTCCGGTCCGGAACACTCCAAGGTGTTCGAGGTGGAGCTGATGCTGGGGGAGACGGCCTTCGCCCGGGCCTCCGGCCGCAGCAAGAAGGAGGCGGAGCAGTCCGCCGCGCAGGCGACGCTGGAGAAGCTGCGGGAAGACGCCGCGTGTCCCACCTCCCCCCCGCCCGGAACGCCACGACACGACACCCCGGCGTGAAACCCCTTGGATGGGGCAGGGGGCGGCGCGTAAGGTGCCGCGCCGACATGCCCCCCGCCTCCCTCCGAAAGACGCTCGCGCTGGTGACCTGCCTGCTGGCGGGCTCCGTCCTCGCCGCTGACTCCGGCAAGTGGACGCGGAAGGCCGCGGCCGGCAAGGACCTGTACGCCACGCTCCAGACGAGCGAGGGCGCCATCGTCGTCCGGCTCTTCGCCAAGGACGCGCCCAGGACGGTGGCCAACTTCGTGGGGCTGGCCGCCGGTGAGAAGGAATGGCGGGACCCGAAGACGGAGAAGATGGCCAAGAAGCCGCTGTATGACGGCACGGTGTTCCACCGGGTGATTCCAGGCTTCATGATTCAGGGTGGAGACCCCACGGGGAGCGGCTTCGGCGACCCGGGCTACCGCTTTGCGGACGAGTTCCAGAGCGGCCGGACCTTCGACAAGCCGGGCCTGCTGGCCATGGCCAACGCGGGGCCCAACACCAACGGCAGCCAGTTCTTCATCACCACCTCCACGCCCAGGCACCTGGGCGGCAAGCACACCATCTTCGGTGAGGTGCTCAGCGGCTACGACGTGGTGGAGAAGATCAGCAACGTGCCCCGGGACAACCGGGACCGCCCGCGCACCGCGGTGGTACTCACCCGCGTGCTGCTGGGCGACAAGGCTCCCAAGGGCGTGACGGCCCCCGCGGCGAGCAAGGAAGCGGCGCCCCAGAAGGACGCGGGCGCGAAGACGGTTTCACCAAGGCCGTGACACATGACCGGGCTCGTCTTCGGACGGGTCCCCACACGGGAGGGTAGCATGGGAATGTTGGACGAGGCCCGCGCGGGCAATGACCTTTACGCCACCTTCGACACCACGGAGGGGCAGATCGTGGTGAAGCTGTTCGCGAAGGACGCGCCGAAGACGGTGAGCAGCTTCGTGGGCCTGGCGACGGGCGAGCTGCCCTTCCAGGATCCGAAGACGGGTGAGAAGACCCAGCGCCCCTACTACGATGGCATCATCTTCCACCGCGTGATTCCGGGCTTCATGATTCAGGGCGGAGACCCCACCGGCAGCGGCAGCGGTGGCCCGGGCTTCAACGTGGAGGACGAGTACCAGAGCGGCCGGACCTTCGACAAAGTGGGCCTGCTGGCCACGGCGAACGTCGGCCGCCCTAACACCAACGGCAGCCAGTTCTTCATCACCACGTCCAAGCCGACCTACCTCAACAACAAGCACACCATCTTCGGTGAGGTGCTCAGCGGCTACGACGTGGTGGAGAAGATCGCCGGCGCGCCGCGCGACGGGCGGGACCGCCCGCGCCAGGATGTCGTCATCAACAAGCTGACCATCTCCACGACCCAGCCGTAGCCTGTCCACTCGCCGCCCGTCCTGGCATGACCGGACGGGCGGTGGGCTGGTATAGGCGCTGTCCAGACGTTCCCTTTTCGGGCCTCCGCGGTGCGCGGCGTCCCAGATCACCTCCGAAGCAATGGCCCCCCCCAAGACACACCGCAGCGGCTTCGCCGCCCTCATCGGGCGCCCCAACGTGGGCAAGAGCACGCTGCTCAATGCACTGACCGGCGAAAAAATCGCCATTGTCTCCCCCAAGCCGCAGACGACGCGCAACCGCATCCTCGGCGTCGTCACCCGTCCGGAAGGGCAGGTGGCGTTCATCGACACGCCGGGCATCCACCAGGCCAAGGGCGAGCTGAACCGCTACATGGTCGAGGTGGCCCTCCAGGCGGCGGAGGAGGTGGAACTGGTCCTCTTCCTCATCGAGCCGCCGGCCAGTGAGAAGCCCGAGGTGAGCCCAGGCAACCGCGCCATCCTCGAGCGGCTGCAGAAGATCGGCAAGCCGACCTTCCTGGTCATCAACAAGATCGACAGCGTCGCCAAGGGGCAGCTGCTGCCCCTCATCGACCTGTACCGCCAGGAGTTCCCCTTCGCGGAGGTGGTCCCCATCTCCGCCCGGGAGAAGGACGGGGTGGAGCGGCTGTTCCACACCGTCCTGGAGCACCTGCCGGAAGGCGAGAATGTCTTCGACGAGGACATGCTCACCGACCAGCAGGAGCGCGTGCTGGCGGCCGAGTACATCCGCGAGCAGGTGCTGCGGCACTGCCGCCAGGAGATTCCGTACTCCACGGCCGTGGTGGTGGACATCTTCGACGAATCCGAGCGCGAGCCCCGGCCGGGCACGCCGCCGAACCAACTGGGCGGGCTCATCCGCATCGCCGCGTCCATCTTCGTGGAGCGCGACAGCCAGAAGGCCATCATCATCGGCAAACAGGGGCAGATGCTGAAGACCATTGGCACCGACGCGCGCAAGTCCGTGCAGCGGTTGCTGGGCGCGCACGTGTATCTGGACCTGCGCGTCCGCGTGGAACCGCGTTGGAGCGAGCGCCCCGAAGGCCTCAAGAAGCTGGGATACGACTGAAATGAAGCCCCTGGTCGCAATCGTCGGACGCCCCAACGTGGGCAAGAGCACGCTGTTCAACCGGCTGGTGGGCCGGCGCGTCGCGCTGGTGCAGGACGAGCCCGGCGTGACGCGGGACCGCCACTACGCGGACGCGGAGTGGGAAGGCCGCAAGTTCACCTTCATCGACACCGGCGGCTTCGTGCCCGGTGACGAGGATCAGCTCCTCCAGCAGGTGCGGGAGCAGGCGCAGCTGGCCGTGGACGAGTGCGACGTCATCGTCTTCGTCACCGACGGCCGGGCGGGCCTCACGCCCGCGGACGAGGCCGTGGCCAACTACCTGCGCAAGAGCGGCAAGCCGGTGGTGCTGGCCGCCAACAAGCTGGACAACACGTCCGGGCAGATGCAGGCGCTGGCCGGTGAGTTCTACCGCCTGGGCCTGGGCGACGTGCAGGCGCTGTCCGCCGAGCACAGCCTGGGCATGCAGGAGCTGTTCGACTCCGTCGTGGCCAGGCTGCCGCCCAAGGAAGAGGGCGAGGACGCGGAGGCGCCGCCAGACGACGGCATCATCCGCATGGCCATCATCGGCCGGCCCAACGTGGGCAAGAGCACCCTGGTCAACGCCATCCTGAAGGAGAAGCGGGTGGTGGCCAGCGAGGTGGCGGGCACGACGCGGGACCCGGTGGACTCCGAGCTCACGTACAAGGGCCGCAAGCTGCTGCTCACCGACACGGCGGGCATCCGGCGCAAGAAGTCCATTGCCCAGCGCGTGGAGCAGTTCTCCGTGGTGGCCGCGCTCAAGGTGATGGAGCGCAGCGACGTGGCGGTGCTGTTGATGGACGCCATGGAGCCGGCGGTGGACCAGGACGCCAAGCTGGCGGGCCTGGCCGAGGAGCGGGGCCGCGCCCTGGTCATCGTGGTGAACAAGTGGGACCTGGTGGGCGCCGACCAGCGCCGCCAGGAGACCTTCCGCGAGTCCCTCAAGCACTCGCTCAAGTTCGTGGGCTACGCGCCCATCCTCTTCACCTCCGCGCTGACGGGCTCCAAGGTGGAGAAGGTCGTGGACGTGGCGACGGAGCTCGCCGACCAGTTCCGCTTCCGGGCGCCCACCCCGCAGCTCAACCGGCTGCTGGAGCACATGGTGGACAACCACCCGGCGCCCATCGTCCGGGGCAAGCCGCTGCGCATGTACTACATCGCCCAGGTGGCCGCGGCGCCGCCGACCTTCACCATCACCGTGAACCATCCGGACGGCGTTCCGGACATGTACAGGCGGTACATCACCAACCAGCTGCGCAAGACGTTCGACCTGCGCGTGCCCATCCGGCTCATCTTCAAGGGCCGGCCCGGGCAGGCCAAGCGCGAGGCCCGCAAGCGGCCGCAGCGCCAGGGGAAGCGCTGAGGCGTCAGTGCGTTGACACTCGCGGCGCGCGCTCCATACAGTGCGCCGCTCTTTAAAAGAGGTTTCCAGACGTGGCCGGAACCACCAAGACCGAGAAGATTCGCCAGAAAGAGCTCAGCCAGCCGGACACCTTCCAGAAGGCGGGCACCGAGGCGAGCGACTGGCTTGCGCAGCGCCAGAAGATCATCGGGCTCGCCGCGGGCGTGCTCATCCTGGGCGGCGTGGGCGTCGCCATCGCCAGCGAGGTGTCCAAGCGCGGCGAGGAGAAGGCCGCCCAGGCGCTGGGACAGGCGCTGACCGTGCTCGACCGGCCCGTGGAGGGCGTGGAGCCCGCGCAGCCCGGTGAGACCGAGCCCCCCTTCAAGACGGTGAAGGAGCGCGACGAGGCCGTGGTGAAGGCGCTGGGCGAGTTCCGCGCCGCGCACGGCGGCACCCCGTCCGCGGCGACGGCCGCCCTGGCCGAGGGCAAGGCGCAGTTCCGGCTGGGCAACTACGCCGCGGCGCAGGCGGCCTTCGGCGAGTACCTCAAGGGCGCGCCCCAGAACGATCCGCTCCGCGCGGAGGCCCTCGAGGGCCAGGGCTACGCGCTCGAGGCGGACGGCAAGTACGAGGACGCCATCAAGGCCTTCGAGCAGATGGGCGCCGCGGGGGGCCCGTTCCTGCTGGGCATGGGCGACTACCACAAGGCCCGGATGCTCATCCTCCTGGGCAAGAAGGAAGAGGCGGCCCAGGTGCTGTCGAAGCTGACCACGGCGCAGCCGAACACGGCGGCTGCGCGTCAGGCCGGTGAGCGCCTGGCGGTGCTGGCCTCCGAAGGTGTGAAGGTTCCCGCCCCGGAGGCTCCGGCGGCTGCACCCGCTCCGGACGCAGGTTAGAAACACACGCCATGACGATGCGGCTCGTGAGCTGGAAGCGTTGGTTGGGTGGCGCCGTGGCGGCAGGGCTTCTGGGCGGCTGCAGCGGCGCGCGGTACTACGGCAATCCGGAGCTGCCCCGGCCGCCGTCGAACACGCCGTTGGAGTACTTCTCCGTCAACTGGTGGACGCCGCTCGCGCCCGCGCAGACGCTGGAGTACGGGCCGCGTGAGACGGCGACGCCGGCCTATGACGCCGTCAGCCGGACGGCCGTCGCGCTCACGCGGGACGGGTTCGCCCGCGGCGTGGGTCCCGACGGCCAGGTGAAGTGGACGTACAAGACGGGCAGCCGCTTCAGCGCCGGGCCCCGGGTGGTGGACGGCGTGGCCTACATTCCGGGCGGTGACGGCGTGCTGTACGCGCTGGACGTCGCCTCGGGCGAGGAGAAGTGGAAGTACGTCGCGGGCGAGGCCCTGGCCACGGTGCCCGTGGTCGTGAACGGCCTGGTGCTCGTGGCCTCGGAGAGCGATACGCTCTTCGCGGTGAAGCTCGCGGATGGGCAGTGGGCCTGGCAGTACCGCCGGGATCCACCCACCGGCTTCACCGTCCGCGGCGCTTCGCGGCCCCTGGTGCGCGAAGGCGTGGCCTACATCGGCTTCTCCGACGGCTTCGTGGTGGCGCTCAGCGTCGACGACGGCGGCGTCACCTGGGAGCGCTCGCTGTCCGGTCCGGGCTCCGAGTTCCTGGACGTGGACAGCAGCCCGGTGATGGACGCCAACGGGCAGCTCTACGTCACGTCGTACAAGAGCGGCATCTTCGCGCTCGAGTCGGAGTCGGGCGACCTGGTGTGGAACACCTCCGTGGCCGGCATGACATCGCTGCTGGTGAGTGGCCAGGTGCTCTTCGCCTCGGGCGACGGCCGGGTGGATGCCTACCTGGCGGAGACGGGACGGCTCCTCTGGTCGCACCCCCTGGGGGACCGAGCGGCCTTCGCTCCGGTGTTCGCCCAGGGAATGCTGCTCGTGCCCACGTCCCGTTCGCTGCTGTTCCTGGAGCCGAAGACGGGGCGCTCGCGCGTGTCGTGGAACCCCGGGAGCGGCGTCACCGCGCCGCCTTTCGTCGCGGGCAGGCAGCTGTTCGTGTTGTCGAACAACGGCTACCTGTACTCCCTGGACATGAACGGGATTGACGGGTGACGGCGCCGGCTCGCAGGACGGTCCGCGTGGTCGCGGCGCTGATTCCGCGGCCGGAGGATGGACGTCAGTTCCTGGTGCAGCAGCGGCTCCCCGGTGGAAGCCGCGCCTTGCTGTGGGAGTTCCCCGGCGGCAAGGTGGAGGCCGGGGAGACGGACGAGGCCGCGCTGGCCCGTGAGTGCCGCGAGGAGCTGGACGTGGAGCTCGCCGTGGGCCGGCGGCTCTGGGAAGGCCAGCACACCTACCCGGACCTGACGGTGGAGCTGGTGCTGTACCTGTCCCGGATTGTCTCGGGTGAGCCCCGGCCCCTGGGCGCCCATGCGCTGGCGTTCCACACGCCAGCGCAGATGCAGTCACTGCCGTTCTGCGAGGCGGACATCCCGCTCCTGGACGACCTGGTGGCGGGAAGGTTGGGCGCGCTCGATTGATGCTGCAGCGGACGTTCCAGCACATCCCCAGCGTCGGCCCCTGGCGGGAGAAGGACCTGTGGTCCCGCGGCATCCGCACCTGGGAGGACTTTCCGGAAGCGGGCCAGGGGGTGGCGATCAACCGGAAGTCCGACGACGTGGCGCGGGCGCGCATCGCCGAGGCGAAGGACGCGCTGGCCCGCCGGGACTTGCGCAAGCTGGCGGAGTTGCTCCCCAGCCGGGAGCACTGGCGGCTGTACCCGGAGTTCCAGGACGACGCCGTCTATTTCGATATCGAGACGGACGGCCGAGAGGCCCAGGCGCCGACGGTGGTGAGCCTGTTCGATTCGAAGGGCCTTCACGTCTTCATCCAGGGCCGGAACATGGACGCGCTGCCGGAGGCCATGGCGGCGCGCCGGCTGTGGGTGACCTTCAACGGCTCGTGCTTCGACGTGCCCGTCCTGCGTAACTACTTCGGCCCGGGGCACTTTCCGGTGCCGGACGCGCACATCGACTTGCGGTTCGTGACGCGGCGGCTGGGCATGGGCGGCGGGCTGAAGGAAATCGAAGGGAAGATTGGCGCCGAGCGTCCGCCCCACATGAAGGGCGTGAATGGCTACGACGCGGTGCTGCTGTGGCGCGCGTACCAGCGCAGAGGTGACGTGGAGGCCCTCCGGTTCCTCGTCGAGTACAACCTCTACGATGCCTTCCAGCTCCGGACGCTGATGGACGTGGCGTACAACCGCGGCGCAGACGAGCTGAACCAGGATGTTCCCCGGCTGCCAGTCTTCGAGCGTGGCGACGTGCTTTACGACGTGAGCCGCATCATCTTGGAGCTGGGGCCGACCGAGCGGGATTTGCAGACGCTTGCTCGCGTCCGAGCCATGGAACAGGACGGCTGAGCGGGCAGGGTGACTGTGCCCGGTTCGCCGTCCTGGAAGCAGCCGTGCATGCGTGAGTACCGGACGGTGAACATCTGCGCGCGCGAAGTGGCGCGGTCCGGTGGAATGACCTGGGGGGGCGTTTGTAGGTTGAAGGGTCCACCTACGGAGGAATGAATGAACGACCCGACGAATCCGACGCCGGCCGAGGTTCCCGAATCCGCACCGCGCTCCAAGGGCAAGACGCTGGCCGTCGTCCTGGGGCTGGCGGGCCTGGCGTTGGTGGCGTCGTATTTTGGTCTGCGGCGTCAGGAGTCGCGTCCGGCGGAGGTGCCCGTGGTTCCGACGGAGCCCGCTGGCGAGACAGCCGCGGCACCCCCGACGATGCCAGAAACGTCGCTGCCGGAGCGGGACGCCGAGGTCCGCAGCCTGGCGAGCCAGCTCTCGCCTGAACCCGAGCTCGCGCGGTGGATGAACGAGAAGGACCTGGTCCGGCGCTTCACGGCCGCGGTGAACAACATCGCGGACGGTTCGAGCCCGCGCACGGTGCTCGGGTTCCTGGCGCCCACGGGGGCTTTCCAGGTGACCCAGGTGGACGGCACCACGGTCATCGACCCGGCCAGCTACGCGCGCTACGACACCGTGGCTCGCGTGATGGGCTCCATCGACACGCAGGCCGCGGCCAGCGTGTACCGCGAGCTGAAGCCGGCGATTGACCAGGCCCACGCGGAGATTGCGCCGCCGGGACAGACGTTCAGCAGCTCCCTGAGCGCGGCCATCCAACATCTGCTCAAGGTGCCCGCGCAGGAAGGCCCGGTGGAAGTCGTGCCGGAGGGCGCGCTCTATGCCTATGCGGCGCCGGAGCTCGAGGACCTGAGCACCGCGCAGAAGCATCTGCTGCGCATGGGGCCCCAGAACATGAAGCTCATCCAGGCCAAGCTGCGGGAGCTGAAGAACTCACTCGGCCTGCCGCCGGTCGCGGATCGCTGAGTCAAAGTCTGTCCCGGACCGCCCAGGCTCAGCGGCGTTTCTTCTTGCCGGCGGGCTTGGGCGGCGGGGCTGGCTTTTCCTTTTCGCCAGCGATTTGAAGGGCCTGGCGGAACTCGTCGACGTCACGGCCCAGGCCGTCGGTGAACGCGGTGCCAGTCTGCGCCTCCACGACCAGGGTGTACTTGAAGCCGGACTTGAGCGGCTGCGGCAGCTGGATTCGGTAGACGAGGCCGGCCTCGGATTCCTCGACGTCGTCATCAGACACCATGGCCCGGTCGGCTTCGTCGAACAGGCGCACGCGGTAGTTCTTGAGCGGGCGGGTCGTCCGGAGCTCCAGGAGCGTCGTGGGCTCGATGACGGAGACGTCATCGGGGGCCGCGGCGATTTCCTTGAGGCCCGCGATAGCGACTCCAGCGTCGTCGGCGACGCCCGCGTCATTGGCGGCTGCCGCGACCGGCGCGTCAGGCAAGGCCTGGTAGCTGAGCGAGAAGCGGGTCGGCGGTGGCGGCGCGGGGGCCTGAGGCGCCTCGGCGACGCCGGAGTCCGGAACGGCGGCCGGCTTGTCGGGACAACCCGAGAGGACGAGAGCGCCACAGCAGGTGGCGGCGACGAGTCCGAATCGAAGAAGACGCATGTGCTGACCACCGTATGCGCCGGAGTGAAGGCCGGAAAGCACCGAGTGCCGGCCAGCCAGCCGGGCCGTGGGTTGGTGGCAATGGGGCCGCGGATAACCGTCCACAACGAGGCCTCTCCCTCTATGAAAGAAGGTCCGATAACATGCGTTATGTAAACTAAGTGGGCGCGGAACCTGGGGTCGATTCAGGCCGTTCCCCGCCCTGGTTTCTGGGCCGTCCGGGCCGGTTTCGGGTCCGTCGATTGCAGTCGCTTCCGGCAAGCTCTCCGCCCCTGACGCCCGCCATGACCTTCATCGATTCGCTCGCCGCGGATGTTCGCTTCGCGCTCCGCACGTTCCGCCGTTCCCCCGGCTTCGTCGCGGCCGCCGTGCTGTGCCTGGCGCTGGGCATTGGCGCCAACGCCGTCATCTTCAGCGTGGTCCACGGGGTCCTCCTCCGGCCGCTGCCGTACGCGGAGCCCGAGCGGCTGGTCAGCCTCGTCGAGGTGCGCCCCCAGGGCTATGGCGGCCCGGTGTCCTGGCCGACGTTCTGGGCCTGGCGCCAACACAGCCCGGCCTTCGCCCACATGGCGGCGTTCACGGGCGGCGGCGTCACGCTCCAGGACTCGGAGGCGCCTGAGCGCCTCCAGGCCCTTCGCGGAACGGCAGATTTCTTCACGGTTCATGGCGTGCCGCCCTTGCTGGGCCGGACTTTCGCCTCCGACGAGGACCTGCCCGGCCAGGCCCCGGTCGCGGTCCTCGGCGAGCGTCTCTGGCGAGCCCGTTTCGGCGCTGACCCGGCTGTCCTCGGCCGTTCCGTGAGCCTGGACGGCCTGGCCCACACCGTCATCGGCGTGATGCCGGCCTCTTTCGATGCGTCCACGGACGTCTGGCTGCCCCTGGTGGCGCCGCCGGACGCCGCCGCCCGGACCCGGTCCACGGTGCTGACCCTCCGGGCCCGGCTGGCGCCAGGTGTTTCGCTGGCCTCCGCCGAGGCTCAGTTGAAGCAAGTCGCCGCGGACTCCGCGTCGGCCCAGGCGGAATCCCACCGGGATCGGAGCGCCCGCGTCATCCCGCTCGACGAAAGCCAGACACAGTCCTGGCGTGCGCCGCTCCAGGTCCTGTTCGGTGCCGTCGCGCTGGTGCTCCTC
Source organism: Myxococcus sp. AM009 (assembly GCF_013372605.1). NCBI lineage: Bacteria > Pseudomonadati > Myxococcota > Myxococcia > Myxococcales > Myxococcaceae > Myxococcus > Myxococcus sp. AM009. Next base: position 1,368 of record NZ_JABXEP010000126.1, on the reverse strand, counting down.
ATCGCGTGTACGAACGTCGCGAATCTGCTGCTGGCCCGTGCGGGCACCCGGCGGCGCGAGCTGGCCGTTCGTCTGGCGCTGGGGGCCGGCCGGGCCCGGGTCGTCCAGCAGCTCCTGGTCGAAAGCCTCCTGTTGGCGCTGCTGGGCGGCGCGCTGGCCGCATTGCTGGCGCGCTGGGGACTGGACGCGCTGCTGGCCCTGGCTCCGGAGCGCCTGCCCCGGCGTCAAGACATCGCGCTGGACGGCACGGCCTTCCTGTTCCTCTTCGGAATCACCAGCGTCAGCGGCCTGGCCTTCGGGCTGCTTCCGGCCCTCCAGGTCTCCCGGCTGGACATCCGTGGCGGGCTCGCCGCCGCGGGTGATGGCGGCACGGTGCCGGGCTTCGGCCGTCGCCTGGGGGCCTCGCTGGTGGTCGTGGAGATCGCCCTATCGCTGGTGCTGCTCGTCGGCGCGGGCCTGCTCGGACGCGGCTTCCTGCACCTGCTGGGGACTTCCTCCGGACTGGTCCCCGGCCAGGTGCTCACGCTGCATCTGTCCATCCCAGACGACCGGTTCTTCAATGAGGGCGGCCTGGACGCGGAGCTGCCGGGACGGCTCTTGGAGCCCGTGCTGGAGGCGGTTCGCGCGCTCCCGGGCGTCACCGCGGCGGGCATGACGTCCGTGCTCCCCATCCAACGGGCCTGGAACAACGCCCGGTATCAGGTCGAAGGCGCCACTCTGCCAGCGCCCGGCGACGAACCCCGCGCCGAGCGCCGTGCGTCCAGTCCGGGCTACTTCGCCGCCATGGGCATCCCTCTGCGCCAGGGGCGCGATTTCACGTCCCTGGACGCCGCGCCAGACCAGCCCGGCGTGGTCATCGTCAACGAAGCCCTGGTCGGTCGGCACTTTCCGGCGGGAGGCGCCCTGGGCCAGCGGCTCCTCATCGGGGCGACGTCGTACACCATCGTCGGCGTCGTGGGTGATGTCCGCCAGGCGGGGCTGGAGCGCGAACCCCTCGCCGAGTTCCACGTCCCCCATGGCAGGCCCTGGGGCGATGACGGGCTCGTCCTGGTGACGCGCACCTCGGTGCCGCCGGAGACGTTGCTGCCAGCCATCCGGGAGGCCATCCGCCGCGTGGATGGCACCGTGCCCGTCTATCGGGCGCTCACCTTGGACCAGGTCATCTCGCAGTCCCTGGCGATGCGCAGGCTCGTCCTGGGGCTGCTCGGCGGCTTTGCATTCCTCGCCGTCCTGCTCGCCGCCTACGGCCTCTATGGGGTCGTCTCGCTCCGGGTCTCCCAGCGCACGCGGGAGCTGGGCGTCCGGATGGCGCTCGGCGCCCGGCCCGCGGACGTGCTCCGGCTCGTCCTGGGCCAGGGCGCGGGGATG